>JASLGJ010000053.1 GCA_030150085.1 Candidatus Elarobacter sp.
GCGAAGGCCGAGACCATCAGCACCAGCGCCGAGCGCTCCGCCCCGGCCGGCACGCCGCCCCGCCCGCGCACGGTCAGGACCCACTCCGGCGGCTCGCCGCCGGGCACCGCCAAGGCCAGCTCGTCGGGCGGGGCGTTCTCCAGCCGGAAGGGCCGCAGCAGGGCCGCCCGCCCGCCCGGCAGCGGGCGCTCGTCGAGCCGCTCGACCGCGCCGTAGGTGCCGTCCCGGGTGCGCCGCATCAGGGCCGCCGAGCCGCGCGCCGTCTCCGCCGCCGCCTCCACCAGGGCCCGGACCGCGCTGTCGGGCTGGGGCGCGGCCAGCACGGCCTCGCTGAAGCGCGCGACGCTGCTCAGCCCGTCCGTCAGGCGCAGCATGCCCGCCCGGTGCTCCAGCTCCTCCATCACCATCCGGCCCAGCAGCGCGAGCTGCTCGCGCTGGAGCGGGCTGAGCCGGCGCGGCTCGCGGTCCAGCACGCAGATCGTCCCGATCGCCTCGCCGCCGGGCGTGAGCAGCGGCGCCCCGGCGTAGAAGCGCAGCGCGGGCGGCTCGAGCACCAGCGGGTTGGCCGCGAAGCGCTCGTCGTCCGCCGCGTCGGCGACCTCGAAGACCTCGCGCCCCTGGATGGCGTGGTCGCAGAAGGCGATCGCGCGCGGCGTCTCGTTCACGCCCTCCAGCCCGACGTTGGCCTTGAACCACTGGCGCGAGGCGTCGATCAGCGAGACCAGCGCCATCGGCGTCCCGCAGATCGAGGCGGCCAGCTTGGCCAGGGTGTCGTAGGCCGCCTCGGGCGGCGTGTCCAGCACGCGGTACGATCGCAAGGCTTCCAACCGTGAAGCTTCACCCGAGCCCATCGCCCAGGAACGTACTACGCGCAGGTGCGGATGGCCGCCCGGAGTGCTACACTTCGCGCATGCGCTCCACCCTCTGGATCGCAGCCCTCGCGGCCGCCGCGCTGCTCTGGGGGACCGCCGCCGCCGTCCTGAGCGACCGCGCGGGCTGGCCCTGGTACGGCGCCCCCGTAGCCATCGTGGCCCTGGCCGCCGCGTTTGGCTGGCTGTGCCGCGGGCGCGAGGCCGCGACCGTGTTCGGGCTGGGCTTCGTGCTGGCGTACGCCGCGATCGCGGGCCTGGCGCTGGTGCGCTTCGCCGAGCTCGACCCCTGGGAGGCGACCGCGCTGGTCTGGCCCTACGCCGCCCGCTGGCCCGCCATCGCGCTGGGCGCGATCCCCTACGCCCTGATGTGCACCATCTTCGTCGCCATGCCGGCCTCGCTGCTCCCCCGCCGCCGTCGTGCGAGCGGCAACGGCGAGCGGTTCTGGGCCTTCGTCCGCGAGCGCGAGGCGGCGCTGAGGCTGACGTCCTCGGCGAACGACGAAACGGCCGCGCGGCACGGTGCGTGAGCGCGGTCGCTCGGGTGTCGGGTTATCGCCTTTTATCGTCGTCCGCGGACGGTATCGACCGCAGAACCGGCACAGACGAGCGCAAGGATGAGCCACGGGAAGCGCCCGCCTGCATCGACGATGGCGAGCGCCACCGCCGCGAGCGCACCGCCGACGTAGAACACGAGCGCCAAGCGGCGCGCCAGCGAAGGATGAACCCAGCTCCGAGCGCGTTCGAGCATATCGGCTACCACCATAGTCCGTGCGCGGACTTCGATCGTTCGGCGTTACGTTGCGATGCTGCCAGTATACCGCACGCTGCGAGTCAGCTCAAGAACGCTTCCAGGTCGGGGATGAAGCGCGCAAAGGCGTCGCGCTGCAGGGAGTGGCTCGCGCCTTCGTACTCGGTCAGCGTCACGTTGGGGCCGCCGCGCTCGCGCGCGTAGGCCCGGTCTTGCGCGGAGAACACGCTGCGCTTCTGGCCCGCGACCGCGATCCAGAGCGGGCGCGGGTAATCGGCGAGCAGCGAGGTGAACTTCCAGCCGCCCTCGTCGATGCCGTTCTCGCTGCCCAGCGCGACGATCGGTTCGAGCGCGATGTGGCGCCCGGCGTGCAGCTTGGCCTCGATCTCGACCTCGGGCAGCTTCGCGTTCGCGGCCCGGATCGACGCCTCGCGCTCGCTCGGCGGCAGGCCGAGCAGCTCGACGTACTGCGGGATCACGCTGCGCGCCCACACGCCGCTCTCGACGTCGAGCATCGGCTCGACCGCGGCGACGCGCGCGACGTCCAGCTCGCGTCCCGCGCCGACGACGACCGCGCCGCCCCAGGAGTGCCCGAGCAGCGCGTGGACCGGCTCGCCCAGCGCCGCGACCACGTCGCCGACGTCGGCGACGCCGCGCGCGAAGGTCATGTCGCCGACCCGCGCGCTGTCGCCGTGGCCGCGCTGGTCGAACGCCACCACGCGATAGCGGTCCGCGAGGTGCTCGCCGATGCGCGCCCAGCCGAAGCGCGACGCGCCCAAGCCGTGCACGCCCACCAGCAGCGGCCCGCGCTCGCCCCATTGCGCGAGCGTCGTCTGCGCGCCGTCGCTCAGGCGGACGGTCCGTTCGATCGCGGCCTTCACGACGTGCTAGCCGTGCTGGTGGTCCGCGCCGTGGCCTTGGAACAGCTTGAGCGCGAGCGCGCCGTGCGTCACCGCGGCGCCGGCGCGCAGGGCGGCGGCGATGAAGACCGTCTCGGCCAGCTCCGCTTCCGTCGCGCCGGCTTTGCGGGCGTTAGCGGTGTGGACGTCCAGGCAGTACGGGCACTGCGTGGTCAGCGCCACGCCCAGCGCGATCAGCTCGCGGTACTTGCGCGGCACGGCGCCGTCGTCGCGCCCGACGATCTTGTCGAGCTCGACGAAGCCCGCGAACTCGGTCGGGGCCAGTTTGCGCAGCTCGCCCAAGCGCGCGAGATCGGCGTGTTCGGTGTAGTCGGCCATCGCGGTCTCCTTCGGAAGCCTTCCGGGTCTTGGTACCCGGTGCGTTTGGTGGCGGGTCAGAGCCCCTTGACGGTAGCACGGACGTCGGTGCGGGCCCGGCTGTTCCCGACCACGTTCGCGCCGCCGCGCACCCCGAAGCGGGCCAGCACGTCGTCGGCCGCGGCGTAGGGATCGAGGTCGTCGGGCAGGCCCGCGATGACCTCCTCGATCCGGCCCTCCAGCGTGCCCAGGGCCAGATAGCGCACCCGGTGCGCGAACGCGATGCGGCGCTTGGCCGCGATCGCACCGCTCTCGCGCAGCCAGGCGTCGTGCGCGACGATCGCCTCCCACAGCTTGTCGACGCCCTTGCCCTCGATGGCCTGGGTGCTGACCAGCGCCGGCATCCAGCCCGCGAAGTTGAGCATCTCCATCATGGCGCGGATCTCGCGCTGGAGCTGGAGCGCCATCGGGTGGTCGGCCTTGTTGACCACGAACACGTCGGCGATCTCGAGCACCCCGGCCTTGAGCACTTGGACGGAGTCGCCGCTGCCGGGCTGGAGCGCGACCAGGGTGGTGTCGGCGATCTCGGCGATCTCGATCTCGCTCTGGCCCACGCCGACGGTCTCGATCAGCACCACGTCCTTGCCGAAGGCGTCCATCAGCGAGACCGCGTCCGCCGTCGCTCCGGCCACCCCGCCCAAATGGCCGCGCGAGGCCATCGAGCGGATGAAGACGTCGGGATCGACGAAGTGCTCGGAGAGGCGAATGCGGTCGCCCAGCAGCGCGCCGTGCGAGAAGGGCGAGCTGGGGTCGACCGAGATCACCCCGACCGTCTTGCCCAGGCGCCGGGCGTGGGCCACGATCGCGCCGGCCAGGGTCGACTTGCCGACCCCCGGCGGCCCGGTCAGGCCGATCGTCAGGGCCCGCCCGGTGAGCGGGTAGAGGGCCCGGATCAGGTCGGCGCCGCGGCCCGACTCGCAGCGCGAGATGGCGCGGGCCAGGGCGCGCGGGTCGCCGGCGCGGAAGGCGCCGAGGAGGTCGGTCTGCAGAGCCGGGGCGTCCATCGCGCCACGGCGTTCACGGGCGCGCGGGGCGGTTCCCGTTCGGGCTAGGCGCTCTTCTGCTGCGCGACGCGCTCGACGGCTTCGGCCAGCTCGTCGACGGCGTGCTCGAGGTTGTTGAACTTCGCCGCGACCTTGCTCTGGTCGATCCGGCCGGTGAGCGGCTCGGTGACGTCCTGGACGAAGGTGCGCCGCTCGACCCGCTGCCGGACGTCGTCGATGAGCTCTTTGATCGTTCGCTCGTCGTTCATGCCGCCACGCTCGTCCCCCCGCAAGGGAGCGCTGAAACGCCGTGTAGGACCCACCTCCCTGTTGCTTCCTGGGACCTTCCGACCCCGCCCGCGTACCTGAGAGGGGTGAACCCCGTTGGATATGTGCGCACCCCCACGATCGCCGGCGAGCGATTGGTCTTCGTGTGCGAGGACGACCTCTGGACGGTCGGCGCCGAGGGCGGGGTCGCGCGCCGCCTGACCACCGCGGCCGGGGAGTGCTCGCTGCCGCGCCTCTCGCCCGACGGCGCGCGGCTGGCCTACGTCGGGCGCGACGAGGGCCACGCCGAGCTGTACGTGATGGACGCCGAGGGCGGCCCGCCGACCCGCCTGACGTTCCTGGGCAGCGAGGTGCTGCACTGCACCGGCTGGTCGCCCGACGGGCGCAACGTGTACTTCACCTCCGACGCCGGTTCGCCGTTCGTCAAGGAGACGCTGGCGTTCCGGATCGACGCCGCGGGCGGCGAGCCGGTCGAGCTGGGGCTGGGACACGCCATGACGATCGACGTCGCGGCCGGCGGCGCGACCGCGATCGGGCGCAACGCGCTCGATCCCGCGCGCTGGAAGCGCTACCGCGGCGGCACGGCCGGCCAGCTCTGGGTCGACGCGCGCGGCGACGGCGAGTACGCCCGCATCCTGGCCGGCCTCGACGGCAACCTGGTCTGGCCGCTCTGGCTGGGCGGGCGGATCTTCTTCCTCTCCGACCACGAGGGGATCGGCAACATCTACTCCGTCGCGCCGGACGGGAGCGACCTGCGCCGCCACAGCGTCGAGCGCGAGTACTACGCCCGCTTCCCGGCCACCGACGGCACGCGCATCGTCTACGCCTGCGGCGCGGAGCTGGTGCTGCTCGACCCGCGCGACGGCAGCGTGCGGCGGGTGCCGCTGCGCACGCCCTCGAGCGCGCCCGAGACGGCGCGCCGCTTCGTCGACGCCTCCGAGCTGCTCGAGAGCTGGCAGCCCTCGCACGACGGGACCGCGCTCGCGCTGGTGTCGCGCGGCCACGCCTTCACCATGCCGCTGTGGGAGGAGGCGGTGACGCTCTACGGCGGCGACGGCGCGCGCCGCCGGCTGGCGAGCTGGCTGCCCGGCGACGAGCGCATCGTCTACGTCGACGACCTGGCGGGCTACGAGCGCATCGCGCTCGCGCCGGTCGACCAGAGCGCGCCGCCCGCCTACGTCACGGACGAGAACTACGGCGTGCTGCACGAGCTGGCCGTCGCGCCGGCCGGCGAGCGGATCGCCTTCGCCACCAACCGCCACGAGCTGTGGCTGCTCGACCTGGGCGGCGCGCCGCGCAGGCTCGACACGAGCGTCGGCGAGCGGATCGCCGAGCTGGCCTTCTCGCCCGACGGCGCGTGGCTGGCCTACACCCACTCGCCCAAGGCGCACACCAGCATCATCCGCCTGGCGGAGTGCGCGACGGGCCGGCTCGTCGACGCGACCGTGCCGCTGCGCGAGGACCGCTCGCCGGCCTGGGACCCGGCCGGCGATTTCCTCTACTTCATCTCGACGCGCGACTTCCACCCGGTCTACGACGCGCTGCAGTTCGAGCTGAGCTTCCCCGAGGCGTCGCGGCCGTATCTGGTCACGCTGCGCGAGACGCTGGCCAACCCCTTCGTCCCCAAGCCGGCCGCGCTGCACAAGCCGCACGACCGCGACGACGACGAAGACGACGAGGACGAGAAGGGCGAGCCCAAGCCCAAGCCGCCGGTGGTGGTCGAGGCCGAGGGCCTGCCGCTGCGCATGCTGGCCTTTCCGGTGGAGGAGGGCAGCTACGACCGCATCGCCGGGGCGCGCGGGCGGGCCGTGTTCAGCCGCTTTCCGGTGCGCGGCATCCGGCCCGGCGAGCGCGAGCCCGACGGCGAGTCCGAGGGCGAGCTGCTGGCCTACGACTTCGAGGAGCAGCGCGGGGCGGTGCTGGCGAGCGAGATCGACGGCTTCGTGCTCGGCCCCGACGCCCGCACGCTGGTCTACGCCTCGCACGGCAAGCTGCGCGCGATCGACGCCGGCGGCGACCTGCCCGAGGAGGGCGACGACGACAAGCCGCCGGCCGAGATGGGCCGGCGCAGCGGCTGGCTCGACCTGACCCGGGCCAGCGTGCCGCTCGAGCCGCGCGCCGAGTGGGCCCAGATGCTGCGCGAAGCCTGGCGCCTGCAGCGCGAGAACTTCTGGGACCCCGACATGAGCGGGATCGACTGGGACGCGGTGCTGGCGCGCTACGGCGCGCTGCTGCCGCGCCTGCGGACCCGCAACGAGCTCTCCGACCTGATCTGGGAGATGCAGGGGGAGCTGGGCACCTCGCACGCCTACGAGAGCGGCGGCGACCGGCCCCTGCCGCCCCAGTACAAGCGCGGCTTCCTGGGCGCCGACGTGGTCTGGGACGCGAGCGCGGGCGGCTACCGGGTGGCCCGCATCCTGCGCGGCGACCCCTGGAACCGCGAGGCCGACTCGCCCCTGGCCGAGCCCGGGGTCGACGTCAAGCCGGGCGACTTCATCGTCGCGATCGGCGGGCGGCCGCTCTCGGCGGGAGTCGGGCCGGGCGCGCTGCTGGTCAACCAGGCCGGGCGCGACGTCGTGCTGAGCGTCGTGCGGGGGGCGGGCAGCACCCCGCGCCGGGTGCTGGTGCGGACCCTGCGCGACGAGCGGATGCTGCGCTACCGGGCCTGGGTCGAGGCCAACCGGGCCACGGTCCACGCCCGCACGAACGGGCGGGTCGGCTACGTCCACGTCCCCGACATGGGGCCCTGGGGCTTCGCCGAGTTCCACCGCGGCTACCTGACCGAGTTCGACCGCGACGGCCTGATCGTCGACGTGCGCTACAATCGCGGCGGCCACGTCTCGCCGCTGCTGCTCGAGAAGCTGGCCCGCAAGCGGGTCGGCTACGACATCTCGCGCTGGGGCCCGCCCCAGCCCTATCCCGAGGAGTCGGTGGCGGGCCCGATCGTGGCCCTGACCAACCAGTTCGCGGGCTCCGACGGCGACATCTTCAGCCACTGCTTCAAGCTCTACGGCCTGGGGCCGCTGGTCGGGATGCGGACCTGGGGCGGGGTGGTCGGGATCAACCCCCGCCACCCCCTGGCCGACGGCACCCAGACCACCCAGCCGGAGTACTCGTTCTGGTTCACCGACGTGGGCTGGCAGGTCGAGAACTACGGCACCGACCCGACCCACGTGGTCGACGTCGCGCCCCAGGACACGCTCAACGAGCGCGACCCGCAGATGGAGACCGCGCTGGCGCTGGTGACCGAGGCCCTGGCCAAGGCCCCGCCCCGGCCCCAGTTCCACCCCAAGCCGAACCGCGCGCACCGGCGCTAGGCCCTGCGGCGCAAGGGCGGCTCTTACGCCGCCTTTACGCACCGCCGACAGGGCCGCATGCTCCTCCCGGCTGAAGGACCCGTGTGCGATGCTTCACATCGGCTCTCGCTTGATGTACGATCCAGCCCAGTGAGCCTCGTTCCTCCGGCCGAGTCCCACGCGACCGAGCTTCATGGCGGCGCGCTCTTGGCATTGATCGAGATGGCCGCTTCGACGGACCGGACCGAGGGGCGCTCGCTGCACGACCTGGTCGGCGCGGCGCTGGACGCGATCGGGGCCGAGGCGGCGATCGTACTCGACGACGACGCGGTGGTGCTGGCCGTGCCCGAGCGGGTCGACTGCGGCGAGCTCAAGCGCGCCGGGCGGCTGGCCGACCAGGCCGGCGGGCGCTCGGGGCTGGTCAGCATGCTGCCCCTCAACGACGGCCGGCGGCTGGCGATCCGCTGGCGCGAGCAGGCCGAGCAGCACCGCGAGCTGGTCGCCGCGGTCGCGGCCGCCCCCCGCATCGACGCCCTGACCGGCCTGCCGGACCGGGTCGCGACCCTCCAGCACCTCGACGAGGCGCTGCACCGGGCGCGCCGGGCGGGCCGCCCGGTGGGCGTGCTCTACATCGACCTGGACGGCTTCAAGGCCGTCAACGACGCCTTCGGCCACGCCAACGGCGACCGCGCGCTCAGCCGCGCCGCGCGCTCGATGCGCGAGGCCCTGCGGCGGGGCGACGTGGTGGGCCGGGTCGGCGGGGACGAGTTCCTGGCCGTGATCGACGTCGTCGCCGACGAGTCGGAGATCGCCGACGCCGCGGAACGCTTCGTCAAGCTGCTCCAGATCGGGGTCGAGTTCGACGGCGCGACGCGCCAGGTCGCGGCCAGCGTGGGGATCGCGGTCGCCCCGCACGACGGCGACGACGCCCAGACCCTGCTGGCCTGCGCCGACGCCGCCATGTACGCCGCCAAGAAGCGCGGCGGGCGGGGCGCGCGCTGGTACCGCGACGGGGTCGGCGAAGCCCTCGACACGCGCCGGGCGCTGCGCGAGAGCCTGCGCTCGGGCGACCGCACGCGCGACTTCCTGCTCTGCCTGCAGCCGATCGTGACCGCTGGCGAGGGCCGGGTGGTCGGGCTGGAGTCGCTGGTCCGCTACCGCCACCCGGTGCGCGGCTGGCTCTCCCCGCGCGGCTTCATGGACGGCGGCCTGAGCCCCGAGACCGCGGCCGCGATCGACGCCTGGGTGATCGAGGAGCTGGCCGAGCTGGCCGAGCGCTGGGGCGAGGGCCACGCGCTGCGCCTGCACGTCAACCTGTCGGGCTTCGACGACGCCCTGCTCGGCGACCTGATCGGCGACGCGGTGATGGCCGGGGCCTACGGGAGCGGCTTTTTGCGCCGCCTGGCGGTCGAGGTCCAGGAGTCGGCCATCCTGGCCGACCCGGTGCGGGCCCGCACCGCCTTCGACGCCCTGGCCGAGCTGGGCGCGACGACGGTGATCGACGGCTTCGGCGCGGACCGCTCCTCGCTGGCGGTGCTGGCCAGCCTGCGCATCGGCGGGATCAAGCTCGACCCCAGCCTGACCGCGGCGGTGGCGAGCGACGAGCTGGCGCGCCGCCAGACGCGGACCGCGATCGCGATGGCCCAGTCGCTGGGCGCGGTCCCGAGCGCGGACGGGGTGGCGACCCAGCCGCAGGCCCAATGGCTGGCCGAAAACGGGGTCGAAGAACTGCAAGGGTACTGGTTCGCGCAGCCCATGGTCGCCCCCGACTGCGCGGCCTGGCTGGGGTCGTCCGCGGCCCTGCCGGCGTCACGCCGTTAACGGAGCATTGGCAAGCGAGCGGTGAATCGGGAACTCTCCGAGAGACCGGGCTCGGAGGTGGGTATGGCGCGAACTCGGGTGGCGCGTTTTTCACGGAGGAACTTGCTCGTGTCAATGCCGCCGGATCACTTCTCGTGATCCCAGTCGTCTCCGAACACCGCTTGGCCGACCCCGACAGCGCGGGGCTGCGGCCCCTGTTCGCCGCGGCGCTGGAGTCCGGGCGCTCGCGCGGCGACCTGCTCGGCACGCTCCTGAGCGCGTCCCTCTCGCTGGCCGGGGCGGACATGGCGGTGGTCTGCGCGCCCGACGGCACCCCGCTGGCCTCGGCCCGCGAGCCCGGCGCGCTGGG
>JASLGJ010000073.1 GCA_030150085.1 Candidatus Elarobacter sp.
CGCGGGCCTCGCTCAGCCCGTCCGTCGCCAGCAGCACCACGTCGCCCGCGGCCAGCGGCACGGTCACGGTGGCGTAGTGCTGGGCGGTGTCGATCCCCACGATCGTGCCGGTCGGCGCGAGCCGCTCGACCAGCGAGCCGCGCCGCACGTAGGCCGTGCCGTGCCCGGCGCTGGCGTAGCGCAGGGCCGGGGTGCGGGCGTCGAACGCGCCCAGGAAGAGCACCACGAACACCGACGGGTCGTCGAACGTGTCCAGGAACAGGCGGTTGAAGCGGCCCACGATCTCGCCCGGGTCCTCGGACTCCGAGGCCAGCGCGCGCAGCGCGTACTGGGCGAAGGCGGAGTGGCGAGCGGCCTCGATGCCCTTGCCGCTGGCGTCGGCGACCAGGATCCAGCCCCGGTCGGGACCGGCCCGCCAGACGTCGAGCACGTCGCCGCCGACCAGCGCCTCGGCGGTGGCCGAGGCGTAGGCCGAGCCGATCCGGGTGCAGGGCAAGCCGCTGCCGGCGACGCGCAGGGTGCGCTGCAGGGCGTCGACCAGGCTCCGCTCGTGGGCCAGGCGCGACATCGCCTGGGCTCGGCTGGCGGCGTAGGCGAAGGCGATCATGGCGAACACGGTCACCACCCCGACGCTGAGCGCCACGGTGGTGTCGATCTCGCGCTTGAGGGTGGCCTGGACCCGGTCGCCCTCCGCGGTCAGGGCCCGCCGCAGGGTCTTGGACTGGGCCCGCATCTGGTCGGTCAGGACCTTCCCGTAGGCCTGGTAGCCGGCCGAGTCCGGCGACGCCGGCCGGCGCCGCAGCGGCAAGCCGACGCCCTGCTCCCACTCGTCGTGGAAGTGCCGCAGCTGCGCGACCGCGGCCGGGCCGCCCGGGATGCTCTCCCCGCGCACCCGCTCGGCCAAGGCCCGGGCCTGCTGGTCGAAGCGCGGGTTGGGCGGGCCGTCGGGATCGAGGAAGTTCGGGTCGCGGGTCGCGACGTAGCCGCGCAACGCGGTCTCCTCGGCCAGCTGGGTGGCGAAGAGGGCATCGAGATCGCCCCGCGTGTCGGCCAGCCGAACCTGCGCGTTCGAGGCGGCGTCGAGCTGGCGGACCCCGATCAGCGGCCCGGCGATCGCGGTCGCGACGAACGCCGCGACCAGGAGAACGATTGGAGGCGACGCCCAGAATCGAACTGGGGGTGGGACTTTTGCAGAGTCCTGCCTTACCACTTGGCTACGTCGCCGGCGTCGTTTGGAGCGGGTGGCGGGAATCGAACCCGCGCATCAACCTTGGGAAGGTCGCAGGCTACCATTACATCACACCCGCGCCGGACCCGAGGCGTTTCCGCATGTCCCCATGCGAACCCTGGCGCCCCGCGGATCGTTTCTGGGTAACACCCGACGACGCCCGTGAGCGCCTCGTTCGGCCCCGGAGGACCCATGAAACGCCTGCTCGCCCTCGCCTTGAGCCTCGGACTGCTCGCCTTCGCGGCCCCCGCCTCCGCGCAGTCGAGCGACGACCAGACCGAGACCCAGATCGGCCAGCAAGAGTACCAAGCGCTGGAACAAAAGGGCGAGATCATCGGCAGCTCGCCGTACTACGCGATCCTGAATCCGATCGCCCAGCAGATCAAGCGTGTCGCCGACCCGCAATACTATCACCCCTTCCGCTTCATCCTGGTCCATGAGACCCAGCCCAACGCGTTCGCCGTACCGGGCGGAAACGTCTACGTGACCGACTCGCTGATGAAGTTCGTCAAGAACCGCGAGGAGCTGGCGGGCGTGCTCTGCCACGAGACCTCGCACGACATCCACCACGACGTGCTGCACCTCTACCAGAAGCAGCAGCGCACGGCCACCGCCTACACCATCGGCGACATCCTGGCCAACATCGCGACCGGCGGGCGCGCCTCGCGCACGATCGACACCATCGCCAACGTCGGCTTCAACCTCCAATCGCTGCACTACTCGCGCGACGTCGAGGCCGCGGCCGACTACAAGGGCGCCCAGACCTGCGCCGAGGCCGGCTCCAACCCGTGGGGCATGGTCTGGCTGTTCCAGGCCTTCCAGAACGCCAACACCAGCGCGCCCCCGAACTTCCTGTCCGACCACCCCAGCGACCAGGCCCGCATCGCCGCGCTGCAGCAGGAGTTCCGCGACAACCCCTCGCTGTTCGGGCGCTACTCCTCGAACATCGCCTCCGCGACCCCGCTGGGCCAGAACCCGCCCGCGAGCCGCACCGCGGCCTACCGCGCCGCGGCCAAGTCCGCCAAGCAGGGAACCGTCGCCAAGCACGGGGCCTTCCCGCCGGGATCGGGATACCACTTCTGAACGCGGCGCCGGAAGGCGCCGCCCCCGGAACCGTGAAAGCCGGTGAGGACCGGCTTTCCTAATTCTTCCGGAGGTCTTCGTTGCACCCAGTTCGCTTTGCCGTTCGCGCCGCCGGCGCCGCGGCGCTCACCGCGCTCGTCGCGGCCTCGCTGCCCCTGCTCGGCGGCAGCGCCCGCGCCGCCGGCGCCCCGCCGGCCGTCGCCGCGCTCGACCGGGCCAACATCGACCCGACCTGCAAGGCCTGCGACGACTTCTACCAGTACGCCACGGGCGGCTGGAGCAAGGCCCACAGCATCCCGGCCGGGCACCCGAGCTGGGGCAGCTTCGACGAGCTGGCCCAGCACAACACCGAGGCCCTGCACGCGATCCTCGAGGACGCCGCGAAGACCACCGGCGCCCCGGCCGGCAGCGACGAGCAGAAGCTGGGCGCCTACTACCGGGCCTGCATGGACGAGGCCGGGATCGAGCAGGCCGGGGTGGCCCCGATCCAGCCGCTGCTGAGCGACGTCGGGGCGGTCACGGACGTCCCCTCGCTGGTCGTCGAGGTCGCCAAGCTGAACCGGCTGGGGGTCAGCGACGGACCGGACTTCTCCTCCGAGCCCGACACCAAGGACTCGTCCAAGACCATCGCCGGCCTGGGCCTGGGCGGCCTGGGGCTGCCCGACCGCGACTACTACCTCAAGGACGACGCCAAGACGACGGCGATCCGGAGCGCCTACCGAAGCTACGTCGCGACCCAGCTCCAGAACCTCGGCGACGCTCCGGCCGCCGCGAACGCCGGGGCCGACGCGATCCTCGCGCTGGAGACCGCGCTGGCCAAGGTGACCCCGACCCGGGTCGAGCTGCGCGACCCGGCCAAGACCTACCACCCGACCGCGCTGAGCGCGCTGCCCGCCCTGGCGCCGCACATCCCCTGGAGCGCCTACTTCGCGCAGTTCGGCGCGCCCGGCTTCGACTCGGTCGACGTCGGCATCCCGGCCTACGTGACCGGCTACGACGCGCAGCTCGCCGCGACGCCGCTAGCGACCTGGAAGACCTACCTGCGCTTCCACGTCGCCGACTCGTTCGCCAACGCCCTGCCCAAGCGCTTCGCCGACGCCAGCTTCGGCTTCCACTCCACCGTGCTCAACGGCGTGAAGGAACAGCTCCCGCGCTGGCAGCGCTGCACGCGCGCGGTCGACTCCGCGCTGCGCACGCCCCTGGGCAAGGTCTACGTCGGGCGCGAGTTCACCCCGGCCGCCAAGGCGCGCGCCGTGGCGATGGTCGACAACCTGCAGTCGGTGCTCAAGGGCGACATCGGCACGCTCTCGTGGATGAGCCCGCCCACCAAGGCGCGCGCGGTCGAGAAGCTCGACGCGTTCACCAAGAAGATCGGCTACCCCGACCGCTGGCAGGACTACTCGTCGCTGACCGTCGCCGACGGCCGGCCCTACGCGGCGCTGGTGCGCACGGTGCGCGACTGGAACGCCGGGGTCGACGCGGCGCGCATCGGCAAGCCCACCGACCGCACCCTGTGGGGCATGACGCCGCCCACGGTCAACGCCTACTACAACCCCTACAACAACGAGATCGTGTTCCCGGCCGGCATCCTGCAGCCGCCCTTCTTCAACGCCACGGCCGACGACGCGGTCAACTACGGCGCGGTCGGCGCGGTGATCGGGCACGAGATGACGCACGGCTTCGACGACCAGGGCCGGCAGTTCGACGACAAGGGCAACCTGAGCGACTGGTGGACGCCCGCCGACGCGAAGAACTTCACCGCCCGCGCGAAGTGCATCGTGGACCAGTTCACCGGCATGGAAGTGCTGCCGGGCGTGCACGAGAACGGCGAGCTGGTCCAGGGCGAGGCCATCGCCGACCTGGGCGGTCTGACCATCGCCTACAAGGCCTTCGAGCGCACCCCGCAGTTCAAGGCCCACCAGAAGATCGACGGCTACACGCCCGAGCAGCGCTTCTTCCTGGCCTACGCCCAAGTCTGGCGCGGGCTGCAGAACGAAGCCTACACGCGCCAGCTCGCCAACGTCGACCCGCACCCCAACGACCGCCTGCGGGTGATCGGCACGCTCTCCAACATGCCCGAGTTCCAGCGCGCCTTCGCCTGCGCCGCGACGGACAAGATGGTGCGCGCCAACCGGTGCCAGATCTGGTGAGGAACCTCGTTCGGCCGGCGGTCCGCGCGCTCGGCGCGGCCGCCTTCGCGGCCCTGCTCGCGACCTCGCTCCCGGTCCTGACGAGCGGCGCCCGCGCCGCCGGCGCGCCGGCCGGCGCCGCGCTCGACCGGGCCAACATCGACCCGACCTGCAAGGCCTGCGACGATTTCTACCAGTACGCCACCGGCGGCTGGAGCAAGCACGCCGTCCTGCCCGCGGGCCGCCCGCGCTGGGGCAGCTTCGACGAGCTGGCGCAGCGCAATCGCGACCAGCTCCACGCGATCCTCGAGGACGCGGCCAAGAACACCGCCGCGCCGAGCGGGAGCGACGAGCAGAAGCTGGGCGCGTTCTACCGCTCGTGCACGGACACCGCGGGCATCGAGCGGGCCGGCACCGCGCCGGTCGCGCCGCTGCTCGGCGGCATCGCCGCGGTCGGCGACGTGCCGAGCCTGGTGCGCGAGATCGCGGCGCTGCAGCAGGCCGGGGTGGACGGCGGCCTGCCGCTGAGCTCGCGCGCCGACACCAAGAACTCGGCCCGCCAGATCGCCAACCTGGGCTTGGGCGGCCTGGGCCTGCCCGACCGCGACTACTACCTCAACGACGACGAGCGCTCCAAGACGATCCGCGCCGCCTACCGCGGCTACGTCGCCACGCAGCTGCAGAACCTGGGCGACGACGCCGCGGCCGCGGCCAGCGAAGCCGACGCGGTGATCGCGCTCGAGACCGCGCTGGCCCAGGCTACGCCGCGCCGGGCCGACCTGCGCGATCCCTACAAGCTCTACAACCCCACCCCGCTCGCGCAGCTGGGCACGCTCGCGCCGCACGTCCCCTGGCCGGCCTACTTCGCCGCGCTCGGCACGCCCGCGTTCGACACGCTCAACGTCAGCGTGCCGGCCTTCGTGACGGCGTACGACGCGCAGCTCGCCGCGACGCCGCTGGCGACCTGGAAGAGCTACCTGCGCTACCACGTCGCCGACGCGTACGCGAGCGTGCTGCCCAAGCGCTTCGACGACGCCAGCTTCGCCTTCCGCAGCGCGACCCTGCTGGGCGTGAAGGAGCAGCTCCCGCGCTGGCAGCGCTGCACGGCCCTGACCGACGCCTCGCTGCGCGACGTGCTCGGCAAGGCCTACGTCACGCACGCCTTCCCGCCCGCCGCCAAGGCCCGCGCGCTGGCCCTGGTGACCAACCTGCAGGACGTGCTGCGCGACGACATCCGCACGCTGGACTGGATGAGCCCGCCGACCCGGGCGCGCGCGATCGTCAAGCTCGACGCGTTCACCAAGAAGATCGGCTACCCCGACAAATGGGAGGACTACTCGACCCTGCCGGTCGCCGACGCGGCGCTGGCGCAGAACGTCGAGGCGGTGCGCAAGTGGAACGACGCGCGCACCCTGGCCCGCATCGGCACGGCGACCGACCGCGTCCGCTGGAGCATGACCCCGCCCACGGTCAACGCCTATTACAACCCGTCCAACGACGAGATCGTGTTCCCGGCCGGCATCCTGCAGCCGCCCTTCTTCAACGAGGCGGCCGACGACGCGGTCAACTACGGCGCGGTCGGAGCGGTGATCGGGCACGAGATGACGCACGGCTTCGACGACCAAGGCCGCCAGTTCGACGAGCACGGCAACCTGAGCGACTGGTGGACGCCGGCCGACGCGGCCGCGTTCAAGGCCCGCGCGCAGTGCATCGTCGACGAGTTCAGCGGCTTCGAGTCGGCCCCGGGCACGCATCTGCAGGGGCGCCTGGTGCAGGGCGAGGCGATCGCCGACCTGGGCGGTCTGACCATCGCCTACAAGGCCTTCGAGCGCACCCCGCAGTTCAAGGCCCATCAGAAGATCGACGGCTACACGCCCGAGCAGCGCTTCTTCCTGGCCTACGCGCAGGTCTGGCGCTCGATGGCGACCGAGGGCTACATCCGCCAGCTCGCGGCGACCGACCCGCACCCCTTCGACCGCTTCCGGGTGCTCGGCACGCTCTCCAACATGCCGGAGTTCCGCGCGGCGTTCGCCTGCGCCGCGACCGACAAGATGGTGCGCGCGAACCGCTGCCAGATCTGGTAGCCCGGTGGTGACGGCGCGGCGCGGCACGGGTCTGGCGATCCTGTGCGCCGCGCTCCTCGCCGCCGCGGCGGCGGGCATCGCCGAGGGCGCGGTCGGCTTCGCGCCGCGCGCGGTGCTGGGCGCGCTGTTCCACCCGCACGCCGGCGACCAGCTCGGCTCGATCGTCTGGACCCTGCGCCTGCCGCGGGTCGCGATCGGGGCGCTGGTCGGGGCGGCGCTCGCGCTGGCCGGCACGCTGCTGCAGGGCATGCTGCGCAACCCGCTGGTCGACCCGTATCTGACCGGGGGAAGCGCGGGGGCGGCGTTCGCGGTCGCGGTCGCGATCTCGCTCGGCGCGCCCAGCGGGCTGTACGGCGGGCTGGCTTTCGTCGCCGCGCTCGGCACCACGCTCGCCGTCGCGGCGCTGGCGCGCGCGGGGCGCGGGATCTCGCCCGAGCGCCTGATCCTGGCCGGGATCGCGATCTCGTCGCTGTTCGCCGGCCTGACCACGCTGATCATCATGCTCGTGCCCAGCCCCACCGCGGCGCTCAACGTGCTGGCCTGGCTGGGCGGCTCGCTGAGCGGGCACGGCTGGCCCGACCTGGCCTGGGCCGCGCTCTACGCCGCGCTGGGCGCGCTGGCCGCCGCGGCGACCGTGCCCGCGCTCAACGCGCTGCGGCTGGGCGAGGCCCGCGCGTTGGGCCTGGGCGTGGACCTCGAGCGCACCCGCTGGCTGGTGCTGATCGCGACCTCGCTGCTGACCGCGGCGGCGGTGAGCGTCAGCGGGGTGATCGGCTTCGTGGGCCTGATCGTGCCGCACGTGGTGCGCGCCGTCTGCGGGCCCGACCTGCGCTGGGCCGCGCCGGCCAGCATCCCCGCCGGCGCGGCGGTCGTCGTCCTGGCCGACACGGTCGCTCGCACTGCCGCCCCGCCGCTCGAGCTGCCGATCGGCGTGCTGCTCTCGGTGCTCGGCGTGCCGGCGTTCCTGTACCTGGCCTTCCGCCGCTGGCGCACGGCCTGAGCGCGCCTTCTCCCGGCTGAACGGCGAGGGTCCGACCCAAGCGTTCGAGCGCGACGCCCGATCTGGGTATCGGCCTTGAGGAATGACGAGCGGGCCGCGCATCTACAACCTGTTTCCCTCGCTGGTGGGCTCGGTCGGCCGCTGGGCGGCGGAGCTGCCGTGGATCGCGGCGCTGGGCTTCGACTGGGTCTACGTCAACCCGTTCCACGAGACGGGCTACTCGGGCAGCCTGTACGCGGTCAAGGACTACTACCGGCTCAACCCGCTCTTCCGGGGCGAGGAGGGCGGCAGCGACGACGACCTGATCCGCGGCTTCGCCGAGACCGCGCGCGCGCACGGCATCGGCGTCATGATGGACCTGGTGGTCAACCACACCGCGCGCGATGCCGGGCTGACCGCGGAGCGCCCGCACTGGTACCGGCGCGACGCGCGGGGTGAGATCGAGGCGCCCTCGGCCAACGACCCGGCGAACCCGAGCAACGTCACGGTCTGGACCGATCTGGCCGAGCTGGACTACGCCGAGCGGCCCGAGCGCGCCGAGATCGTGGCGTACTTCGCGGACGTGGTGCGGCACTACGCGCGCCTGGGCATCCGCGGCTTCCGCTGCGACGCGGCTTACAAGGTTCCGGCGGACGTGTGGGGGACGCTGATCGGGGCCGCGCGCGAGGTCGACCCGAGCGTGCTGTTCGCCGCCGAGACGCTGGGCGCGCCGGTCGAGGCCGTGCTCGCGCTGCGCCCGGCCGGCTTCGACTACCTCTTCAACAGCGCGAAGTGGTGGGATTTCCGCGCGCCCTGGCTGCTCGAGCAGTACGAGCACTTCCGCCGCATCGCGCCCTCGATCGCCTTTCCCGAGAGCCACGACACACCGCGCGTCGCGGCCGACCTGGCCGGCAGCGACGCGGCGCGGATCGAGGCCGAGTACAAGTTCCGCTACCTGTTCGCGGCCTTCTTCTCCAGCGGGGTGATGATGCCGCTGGGCTACGAGTTCGGCGCCGAGCGCGCGGTCGACGTGGTGATGACCCGGCCCGAGCACCGCGAGCGGCCGCGCTTCGACCTGAGCGGGTTCGTGGCCGAAACGAACGCCATGAAGGCCGCCGTGCCCGCGCTCAACGACGAGGGCCCGCAGCGCCTGCTGTGGAGCGACCGCGCCGCCGTGGCGCTGCTGCGCAACGCGAACGCCGGCTCCAGCTACGCGCTCGCGCTGATCAATCCCGACCCCGCGCGCGGCACGTCGGTCGCGGCGCACGACCTCGTGCGCGCGCTGAACGGCGCGACGAGCGCGGTCGAGATCACGCCCGGGATGCCGCAAGCGCCGCTCCCGCGCGAGGGCGGCCTCGAGCTGGGCCCGCTGGAGATCCGCATCTTCGCCAACGCCGGCGTCACCGCGCGGCGCAGCGGCCTTGGCCGTGCTTCCGTTGGTCGCCGTCCGCGCGGTGACGCCGGCGTTGGCGAAGATGCGGATCTCCAGCGGGCCCAGCTCGAGGCCGCCCTCGCGCGGGAGCGGCGCTTGCGGCATCCCGGGCGTG
>JASLGJ010000075.1 GCA_030150085.1 Candidatus Elarobacter sp.
GCGCCGGCCTCGGCGAGCGCGCCGAGCCAGCGGGCGCGGCGCTCGTCGTCGTGCGGGTCGAGCAGCGCGAGGCGGTCGAGCGGCACGTCGTACAGCGCCGCCGCCGCCGCGACCCAGGCGACGGCCGGCGCCGCGCGCTCCGACCCCGTCACGCCGGCGTCTCGAAGTGGACCAGGATCGAGCGGCGCTCCGGCGCGCCGCGCACGACGGGCTCCACGCAGTGCCAGCTCGCCGCCGAGCGCACCAGCGCGATGCCGCTGTTGGCGAGCGGCACGACCCGCCGCGCGACGTCGTCCGCCCGGGGCGAGCGCAGCAGCCGCAGCGCCCCGCCCCACGCCGCCTGCCATCCCGGCGTCAGGTAGATGACGTGCGTGACGCGCTTGCGCGGGCGGTCGGTGTGCGGATCCATCCAGCAGTCGTCACCGTAGCTGCACAGCCGGATCGCGGCCTCGCAGCCGGCCAGATCCGTACCCGTCAGCGCGCCGAGCGCCGCGCGGTACGCGGGCCCGGACAGCGCGGCGCGCACCTCGTGCCACACCGGCGCCAGCGCCGGCCTGCCGCCGTCCCCTTGCGGGAGGCTGGAGCGCGGGCCGCCGCCCCCGGCGCCGAGGCTGCGGGAGCGCATGCGGTAGCGCTTCTCCGCGCCCGCGCCGGCCGCGTCGTAGAGCGCGAGCCCGTCCGACGGGAAGCTCGCGTCGAGCGCGCGCGCGACGTCGGCGGGGAAGAACTCGGGCGTCTCGACCCAGCGGAAGGGATCGTCGTGGACGGTGCAGCGCTCGCCCATCCGGTCGTTGAGGACGCGCGGCCAGAGCGGCGCCGCTCGCGCCGCGCTCACGCCGGCGCTCGCCCCGCGCGCAGCTCGGTCGCGAGCGCGCGCGCCTGCCGCCGCGAGGCGACGACGGTGACCGCCACGTCCGGGCGCCGCAGCCGCAGGTCGTGCAGCATCCGGCGGATGCGCGGCCGAACCCGGCGCCGGAAGGTGGCGACGAAGCGCAGCAGGTCCAGGAAGCGGTGCGACACTTGCGGCGCCCGCCCCGGCCGCAGCATGTGGTCGGGCAGATCGGCCGGCGGGCGCACCTTCCAGCCGATCAGGCGGCGGACCACGCCGAGCAGACAGCTCGCGGTGCTCAGGTCCATGAACACCAGCCAGTCGCACCGCTCCAAGCGCTCCGCCAGGGTGCGCTCGTGGTTTCCGTCGATCACCCAGGCGGGCTCGGCCGCGAAGCGCCGCACGGTCGCCAGCCAGGCCTCGTCCCCGGCCGGCACCCAGCCGCGCTGCCAGAAGTGACGGTCCAGCTCCACGTGGGGAAGGTCGAGCGCCTGGGCCATGTGCCGGGCCAGCCAGGTCTTCCCGCTTCCGGGCGAGCCGATCACGGCGATCCGGCGGTACGCGCGCGCGGGCCTCACGTCACCCGCGCTTCGCGGTGGCGGAACCCCGGCGCGTAGAAGACGACTTGCACGCTCTGGCGCGGCGCGGCGTCCGGCCCGGTCACCGCCGCGACGCTGTGCCACGAGCGCTCGTCCCTGACGATGACGACCGAGCTCCCCGCCCGCGGCAGGACCTCGGCGCGCGCGCCGCCCGCGCCGCCGTCCAGGATGCGCAGCGCTCCGCCCCAGTCGGGCCGCCACTCGCGGTTGAAGTAGATGACGTGCGACACGAGCTTGTGGGGCTCGTCGCGGTGCGGGGCGAGAAAGCCGTCCGCCGGATAGCGCCAGAACGCCGCGCCGAGCTCCGCCGCGCTCAGGTCCACCTCGCTCAGCGCGGCGACGGCCCGGCGGTACGCGGGAGCGCGCAGCTCGTCGGCAACCCTCGTCCAGATGCGGTCGAGGTCGTCGAGCGCGACGAACGACTCGTCCAGCGCGATCAGCGGCCGGTGCTCCAAGCGATACGGTTTGTCCCCGTCGAGCCGGACGTGCGGCGTGAAGCCGCGCGCGGGAAAGACGTCGGCCAGCGTACCGGCATCGGCGACGGCGCCCCGGATATCGGCCCAGCGAAAGGGCACGTCGCTCAGCGGCGCCCAGCGAATCGCGGCAACATCGATGATCGGGGTCACGCTGCGCGCTGTCCTCCCGCGGGCGCCGTCGCCCGGCTCGACCGCGCGATCCGTCGCGCCGAGCCGCATCCACTCTGCGGCCGGGGTCTTTTGCTGCGGACCCAAGCGACCTCCTCCCGCGCGCGCGGCGGCAGGTCCGGCAGGGCTGACGGCACGAAGGCGCAGCCGAGGAGAGGCTGATGGGGGACATGCTCGACTGCACGGCGATCGCGACCGCCGCTGCGCGCACCGATCCGTACCGGCACTTTGCCTATTCCGGCGCTTTCACGAGCGATCGGACCGCCGCGGAGCTCCTCGCGACCTTCCCCGACGAAGGCTACGAATGGCAGATCGAGTACAAGATCGATCAGGCCTTGCGCGTCGACGAGCGCAAGGCCGCGCGGCACAAGAAGCGCATGCGCGTCGCGGTCGACATCGAGCACACCGAGCTGATCGATCCCGGCTCGCTCAGCGCCGCGTGGCGCGCGGTGATGGCCGAGGTCCTGTCGCCGGCGTACCGCGAGGCGGTGAGTACCGCTACGCAGGTCGACGTACGGCGCATGGGCATGCTCGCGCACTTCTGGCGCTTCGCGCCGGGCTCGTACTTCCGTCCCCACGTCGACCTCCCGCACAAGGCCGTGACGCACCTCTTCTACTTCGGCGCCGGCTGGCGCTCCGAGTGGGGCGGCTGCCTGCGGCTGCTCGACGGCCCGGACATGGCGGCGGCCGCGGTGGAGTACGCGCCGGTCCTCAACACGGCGGTGATCCAGGTCCGCAGCGACGACGCCTGGCACGCGGTGTCGACCCTGGCGCCCGACTGCCCGCACGAGCGGCTCGTCTTTCAGGTCTGGTTCCATCGGTGAACCTGCCGGATGCGTATCGCGCGGTCGAGGTGGAGTGCCACCGCGACCCGATCCGCGCCGACCTCGAGCTCACCCGCTGGATGGCGGCCGAAGAGCAGCGGCGCGGCCGCCGTCCGGTCGTCCTCTTTCCGAACGTCGAAGAGTACCCCGGCGCGAGCATCCTGGCCAACCCGTACCCGCGTGACGTCCTGCTGGCGGGGCTCGGCCTGAGCGGCCCGGACTGGCAGGCGACGGTGGCCCGGCGCCTGGCGCTGCCGGGGCCGCCGGTCGAGCACCGCCCGGACGAACCGGGTGAACCGGTCGGCGCTCTGCTCGACGCGGTGCCGGCGGTGCGCCACCGCCCCGGCGACGCGGGCTACTATCTCACCGCGGCCGTCACGGCGACCAGCCCGGTCGACACGGACGAGGTGAACCTGGGCGTCTACCGGGTCCAGATCGTCGACGCCCAGACCGCGCTGATCTTCTTCGACCCGCGCACCGACGCGTGGCGCAACCTGCGCGGCCACCACGCGCGCGGGCGGGCGATGCCGGTGGTGCTGTTCATGGGCGGCGGACCGCGCTACATGGCCGCCGCCGCGTCGAGCCTGCCGTCGGGCGGGAACGATTGGCAGGTGGTCGCGCAGCTCTCGGGCAGCGCGGTCGTGCTCGCCGGCGCGCTGGCGGCGCCGGTCGACGCCTCGTACGTGATCCGCGGCGAGGTTCTGCCCCGAACCGCCGACGAGGGGCCGTTCGCCGAGTTCAAGGGCTTCTACGTCGACGCGCGCCCCGCGCCCGTGCTGCGGGTTCGCGAGGTGCTCCGGCGCCCCGGGCAGGCCGCCCCGACGATCGCGACGGGCCGTGAGAGCGGGCTGTCGCTCACCGCGTTTCAGAACGAGTACCTGACCTACGCGGCGCTGACCGCCGAGGGCTTCGCGGTCCGCCGCGTGCGCTGCCCGCTCGACGCGTTCGGCGAGTTCCTGACCCTGGTCGAAATGGACGAACCTTCCGAACGCGCGGTCGAGGCGGTGATGGCGCGCGACGCGCGCACCAAGGTCGTCGTCTGCGCCCCGGACGTGCGCGACCCGTGGCGCACGCTGTCGACCGACGCGTTCGCGGTCGTTCGCAAGCCGTACTATCGCAAGGGCGCCGTGGCGGGCGAGCGGCTCGGCATCGTCGTCACCGAGCCGGCGCAAGGAAGGCGGGTGGAATACTGATGGGTGCGCTCCGGATCCTGGTCGTGTGGCCGCCGCACGTGCCGAGCTACTTCAACGCGGGGCACCGCATCGTCACGTTCCAGGTGGCCGGGCACCTGCGCCGCCGGGCCGACGTCGCGCACGTCGTCGCGCTCGACGCGGGCGCGCTGAACACGAGCTGGAAAGAGCTGGCGGACACGATCTTCGAGGGCTGGGATGTCGTCGCGATCGCCAACGACCACGACGCGATCGACGGGCTCGCGCGCACGATCGGCTACGTCCGCGAGCTGTCGCCGCGCAGCGCGATCGTCACCTTCGGCCGGCTGAGCCACGAGTCGGGAGGCTTCTTTCGCCAGTTCGACCTCGACGGGATCGTCGAGGACGGCGACAACGAGGCCGGGGTCGGCGCGTTCGTCGACTGGGTGCGCGGCGCGGCGGCCCTGCCGCTCCCCGGCGTCGCGGTCCGCACGGCGGGCGCCTGGCTCGCTGCGGGCGGCCCGGGAGGGCGGCTCGAGCCCGACCAGTGGAGCCTGCCCGATATCGGCGAGATCCCCTACGCCGCGTACGACGCGCTGTACCGGCGCGACCGCAACGCCTTCTGCGGCATCCCGCTGCGGCGCGAGCTGATCGTCCCGATGGCGCGCGGCTGTCCCGTGCAGTGCGCCTTCTGCGACGTGCCCCAGCGCGAGGGCATCCGGGAGCGCCGCCTCGCGGTCGAGACCGTCGTCGACTACATCGTCTCGTCGTTCGCGGCGCTGGACTTCGAGTACGCCTCGATGTACGCGCCGACGTTCACGCTCGACCCGCGCTGGGTGCTCGCCTTCTGCGAGCGCCTGCGGGCGACCGGGCGCGACTACCCCTGGAAGTGCACCACGACGGCGCGCCATCTCAGCCGGCCGCTGATCGCCGCGATGGGCGCGGCCGGCTGCCGCCGCATCTCGATCGGGCTGGAAACCCTCGACGCCGGCGGGCAGCGCGCCCTGCCGCGCGCGAAGCGCACCAACGAGCAGTCGGTCGACGACCTCGCGGCGTGGTGCCGCGCCGCCGGGATCGAGCTCAACTGCTTCGTCATCGTCGGGCTGCCCGGTTCGTCGCCGGAAGGCGACGAGTACACCATCGCGTACGTCCGGCGCCTGGGCGCGCGCGTGCGGCCGATGATGTACACTCCCTTCGACCAGATCACCGGCGCGACGAGCCCGGCGGAAGCGGCGCGGTACAACCGGCAGCTCGGGGACCCGTCCGCGCCGCCCGAGACCAACCGCCGGCGCTATGCCATGCTGTTCGGCGCGGACGCCGTGCCGACGCGGGTCGGCGACGGCATTCCCGCGCGCGGGCCGGTCGCGGTCGACGCATGAGCGCGGACTCCTCGCCGTGGGGCCGCTTTTTCCAGCCCGGCATGGCGGAAGCGCCCGTGCGCCGCAAGCCCGACAAGCGCGGCTTCCTCAACCTGTCGAGCAACGAGCTCGTGCACGACGGGATCGCGGCGCTCGTCGAGCGCGTGCTCTCCGACCTGCCAGCGGACCTCGTCATGCGCTATCCGTACTGGCCGGCCTTCGAGGCGGAGATCGCGGACCGCTTCGGCTACGGCGCGGAGGAGGTGCTCGTCGCGGCCGGCTCCGATTCGGCGTACCGGATGCTGCTGGCCTCGCTGAAGCACCACGGCACGATCGTGGCGCAGGCGCCGACGTACGAGCAGCTCCCGCTCTACGCGCGCGCCGCGGGGCTCGCGGTGCGGGGCGTGCGCTACCGCCGCGGCGCCGGCTTCGTCCTGGACGACCTGGTCGCGGCCCTGGACTGCCCGCCGACCACGGTCTGGATCGCCAACCCCAACGCGCCGGCGGGCTGGCTGATGGCGCTCGGCGAGGTGGCCGAGCTGGCTTCGCGCTGCGCGCGGCTGGGCCACCTGCTGATCGTCGACGAGGCGTACGCCGACTTCGGCGAGATCTCGCACCAGGCGCTCATGCGCGCGCACGACAACGTCGTGATCGTGCGCTCGTTCTCCAAGGGCTGGGGCATGGCCGGCGCGCGCCTGGCGTTCGTCGCCGCGCCGCGCCCGCTCGCGGACTACCTGCGCGGCTGGAACGCGGGCAACCCCGTCTCCGGCGTGACCGTCCGGATCGCCCAGCTGCTGTTCGCGCACGAGCCGGCGTTCGCGCGCGCGCGCCGGGAGCTCAACGAGGCGCGCGACTGGTTCGCCCGCGAGGCCGAACGGGACGCGCCGGCGGTGCGGGCCCTGCCCTCGGCGGGCAACTTCGTCAACCTCGACCTCGGCTCGCGGCACGTGTCGGATGCCGTCGCCGCGGAGCTGCGGGCCAACGGCATCCTCGTCCGGTCGATGGAGGCCGGCTCGCCGCTGGAGGGCTGCCTGCGCGTGACGGCCGCGCCGCGCCACGTGCTCGAACCGGTCTTGCGCGTCGTGCGCGAGCGCGCCGCCTCCGCCCGGCACGAGGCGCTGCGGTGATCGATACCGCGCGCATCCGCGCCGCGGTCGAGAGCCGCGGCTGGTACCACGGAGCGGTCGGCGAGCTCGACCGCGACGACCTGCTCGTCGGGGCTGGACGGGACGCGCTCGTACGTCGAGACGATGTGCCCGCGCGACTCCGCGGTCTCCAGCGGCTCGCCGAACGCGCGCGCCACGGCGAGCAGGTCGTGGGGGTGGGGCTCGCCCACCCCGCCGGGGTTCCACCCGCGGCGCGCGACCGCGGCGCGGCTGCGCGCGGGATCGATCACCGCAGCGC
>JASLGJ010000098.1 GCA_030150085.1 Candidatus Elarobacter sp.
CCAGCGTCGCGGCCGCGAGCGCGCCGACGCCAGGCGCGAGCGCGCCGCAGGCCAGCATCACCGTCACCGCGCCGAACATGATCGTCAGCAGCCGGCGCGGCTGCACGATGTCGCCCAGCGGGACGAAGGCCAGGATGCCCAGTGCGTAGCCGAGCTGCATCATCACCGCGACCAGGCCGACGCTGCGCGCCGAGGCGTGGAAGTCGTCCGCGATCAGCTGCAGCAGCGGCTGCAGGTAGTAGATGTTGGCCACCGCGACGCCGGCCGCCGCCGCCAGCAGCAGAACCCCTCGCCCCGAGACCGCACCCGCCCGGTCCGCCATCGCTAGCTCACCGGCGGAACGTCGCTCATGCTGGGCTCACCGTTCACGGAGATCGAGCTCTCGCGAGCGCAATGACCTCGCTTCACGAGCCTTTTTCAGCGAAACGATAGCCGCGAACGCGGCTATGACCGCATACACCGGCTTCACCGATGGCTCGTGGACGAAGATCGCCGCGGCAAGCATTCCAAGCGCCAGGAGACCGCTCGATATCGCGATCTGTCGCGCGAGATGCAAGGAACGCCGCTCCGCGTCAGCATCCGGCGGCAGACAGAACCCCCATTCCCCAGGCTACGACGTTCGAGACGTTCACGACGCCGCCGAGCGCGGCATATGCGCCGCCGATCGCGGCAGCCTCCGGGAGAAGCGCAAAGCCGAGGACCAGACCGAACGTTCCGAGGATGACGCCGCCGAGGATCAGACCCGCGCATGCGTTCTGGCTGAAGCGCATGACGTGCCGGCCGCGCGCGGCGGAGGCGACGCCCGGATACGTGACCGTGAAACGCACGACGAATCCCGTATTGAGATTCTTGTAGTCGACCTGCCAGTCGTACCCTCCACCGTCCGTCGTGGTCGCCGTGATGGAGCACGGAACGCCCTGGACCGCGACGAACGACGTGACGGTGCCGGCGTTTACATCATTGCTCAAGGCGATGAGGCCGTTGCTATACGCACCAGTTTGTGGCACGCTTCGTGGGACGAGGAACGAGCCGGATTGCGGTGTTCCGTTCAACGTGGAGGAAATGCCCATTTGGTAGCCGTTGCTCGCCGGCTGTATTGTGCGATCGATATGGAAAAGGCGGCTCCCGCCGACCGAGCTGTCCCCGCCCTCCGAGGACTGGGTCGAGTCGTATCCCGCAGCGAGCTTGGCTTGCTGAGTTGAAAACGATTTGTAGTTCGACCAGGCACTCGGATCGACACCACCGACATCCGTTGCTCCGTCGCTTCCACCACCGCCGTTACACGTGTCCGGACACGGATTCTGATATGCCAAAGTGTGCCTGGACGTCGATGTCGCTGCACCGATGCCGGAACAGCCCGCGAGCGAAGCGGCACCAAGCGATACCAGGAAAATCCGGCGGCTCGAGCTCTGAGCGATGCGCTCCGGCAAGCGAAATTCACTCATGTGCCGTTTCTTTCTTTTGCTGGGCGCAGACGAAAATACCCAGAGCGGGGCTGCACACGCGACATCCTGACGTCACGGAGAGCTCCGCCCGATAATCAGTACCGGAAGTGTAAAGGCAACTATACAAAGTGTCAAGCCGACCGCGCCGGTGCGCTCGCCGCGATGGCCGTTTACCTCATCAGCGGCACGTTGCCGGGGTAGATCGGGCGGTCGATCACGGCCTCCAGCACCTCGGCCGGCGCCGTCAGCACCACGTCGCAGAAGCGCGCGAAGGCCTCGCGCTCGGCCTCGCCCTCCGCGAAGCGCTCGGTCTTGGTCAAATCGACCTTGCCGTGCACGGTGAGGAAGCGCACGAAGCGGCCCGCGTCGTCCTCGCCGAGCTCCACCAGGCCCGCGTCGGCGAAGATGCGCACCGCGGCCGAGATCGTCGAGCCGTCGACGCGGTCGAAGTCCAGCGTGGCGGCCACGTCGGCGTAGCTCACGTGCAGCACGTCGTCGGACGCCATGCGCTTCATCGCCGCGTAGACCCGGCGCAGCGTCTCGACCGTCGGCGCGGCCCGCTCGATGATGAAGTCGTTGATGCGCCGATCGCGCTCGCCGAACAGCAGGTGGATCGAGGCCTCGGCGCCGTCGCGGCCCGCGCGGCCGGCCTGCTGGTTGAACTCGGTGAAGTCGAAGTTGAGGTGGTAGAGGAACACGTGGCGCACATCGGGCAGGTCGATGCCCTCGCCGAACGCCGAGGTCGCGACCACGACCCGGATCGCCCCCTCGCGGAACCAGCGCTCGACCTGCGCCCGCTCCGCGCTCCCCACCCCGGCGTGGTAGAACGCGATCCCCTCGCCGCACTTGGCGCGCAGCTTCTCGGCCGTGGTGGTGGCCTCGCTGCGCGAGTTGCAGTACACGATCGCCTTCGCGCCGTCGCCGATCGCGCGCTCGATGTAGGTCAGCTTGTTGGTCGTGCCGCGCGCGTCGACCACGTGCAGGTTGTCGCGCACCGTCGGGTCGATCACCCAGGCCTCGATCTTCAGCGCGGCGCGGATCGCGGCGAAGACCTCGTCGCCCGCGGTCGCGGTGAGCGCGAGCACCTGCGGCGAGCCCAGGGCCTCGATGGCCGCGCCGACCCGCTGGTAAGCCGGCCGGTGCGTCGACTCGACCAGGTGGTGGGCCTCGTCGACGACGACCAGCGCCGGGCGCGAGACCGGGCTGCGGAAGCGGTCGAGGTGGAACTGCACGAACTCGGGCGTCGCGCAGATGACGTCCCATTCGCCTGAGTCCAGCGCGTCGTTGAGCGCGCCGCGCTCGGCCGCGTCGATCGCGCCGTTGGCGCGGTGGATCCGAATGCCCAGCGGCTGCAAGCGCCGCAGCAGCGACTCGTACTGGTCGTTGGCCAGCGCGCGCAGCGGGTAGAGCACGACCGTCTTCTCGCCCTTCTCCAGGGCCCGCACGGCGGCCGGGTACTGGAAGCAGAGCGACTTGCCGCGCCCGGTGCCCAGCACCGCGAGCGTGCTGCGCCCCACGTCGAGCCGCTCGAGCACCGCGCGCTGCGCGTCGCGCAGCTCCCGCTCGCCGATCAGCGCGCGCAGCACCGCGGCGCGGTCGGTGACGCCGCGCCGGGCCGGCGCGCCCAGCGACGGCGGCGGCTCGCGCGTGACGTAGATGTTGATCCCGTACGAGCGCGTGCCGCCGCCGGTCACCGCGGTGACGTGCGCGCTGTAGCGCGCGCCCTCGTCGATGTTGGGCGCCAGGCGCGCCGCGATCGGCTTGCGCAGAAAGCCGATCTGGAGCGTCCCGAAGAACACCCCGATCGCGTTGGGGTCGTAGGCGTTGGCGGGATCGCGGCGCAGCTGCAGCGCGGCCCCCTCGCGCAGGCCCGCGGCGACGTCCTGGCGGCCCTCGAAACTCACCCCCACGACCTTGGTGTTGAAGGCCACCGCGTCGCCGATCGTGGCGTAGGGATCGCGGTCGAGGAACTCCGCCTTGCGGGCGTAGAGGTCGCTCAGAAACGCGCGCGCGTCCGGCGGCAGATCGCCGCCTGACGCACGCGGGCTGTCGAAGCCCGCCAGGAGCCGCTCGAAGGCGGCTTCCGACGGGGTGGGCGGCGGGAGCTCCCGCGCCACGGCTAGAGGTTGGGCTTGCGCTCGGGGACGACCGGGGCCGGCTCGTCCGCGTGCAGGCCGTCGCCGCTGAGCTCGTCGCCGAGGTCGAGCCGGATCTCCTCGTGGCCCAGCTCGGCGGCCTCGTCGTGGAGGCCCAGCGCCTGGGCGTCGAGCGGGTCGATCTCCGCGTCCTCGGCCCGCACCGGCGGGCGCTCGGGGACGCCGAAGTTGCGCTTCTCGTACTGCGAGAGGTCCTCGTCCTGGCGGTTGCGCTTGTAGCGGGCCGGCTGGGTGGTGCGCTTGGAGGCGCCTTCGCGCTCGCGCTCCTTGCGGGCCCGGCGGGCCGCCGCGATGGCCTCGCGGTCGCGCACGGCGGCCGCGCCAGCCGCTTGCGAGCGGGCCTGGGCGACGGTGCGCGGGGCCTGCAGCTCGCGCGACGAGCGGCGGAACACCGCCCGGTGGCTGGAGCGCTTCTGCAGCACCGCGACCAGCGGGGCGGAGTAGAAGATCGAGTGGTAGCCGCCCGAGACGATGCCGACCAGCAGCGCGAAGGCGAAGTTCTGCAGCGAGGCCCCGCCGAAGGCCAGCAGCGCGACCAGCGTGATGACCACCGTCGCGAGGGTGTTGACCGAGCGGGTCATGGTCTGCAGGATCGAGGTGTTGACGATCTCGTCGAACGGCTTGCCGTCCATGACGCGCACGTTCTCGCGGATCCGGTCGAGGATGACGATCGTGTCCATGACCGAGTAGCCGACCACGGTCAGCACGGCGGCCAGGAAGGCGTCGTCCACCCGCTTTCCGGCGATCGCGTAGATGCCGATCATCATCAGCGAGTCGCGCACCAGCGCGACCACG
>JASLGJ010000129.1 GCA_030150085.1 Candidatus Elarobacter sp.
GGCGAAGCGCTCCAGATCGCGCGCGAGCACGTCCGGCGGCGCATCGTACGCGGCGCTCAGCTCGGCCAGCACGTCGGACGGCGCGCGCTCGCCGGCGAGCGCGCTCCACATGGCGCTGGCGACGTCGTCGAGCACGCGGTACGACGCGCGGTCCAAGTCGAGGATCACGCGCAGACCGTCGATCCGCGCGTGCCGCACGGCGGGGGAGACCCGCACGGGCGCCGTCAGTCGTCCAGTTCGACTTCGGTCCGGCGCGACGGGTTGGCGTTGTAGTAGGCCGGGTTGTCGGAGTTGGGGTTGTCCCGCACCGGCGTGCCGATCGCACCGGTCAGCTCGACCGCGTCGCCGATCGCGACGATCTCGGGCTGGTGATAGGGCAGCTTGTCGGTCTTGTCCATCGACTGATCCCCCGGAGAAGCGCGGCAGGGCACCCGGTCGCCTCCGCAGAGCGATAGGAGCAACATCCTAGCATTGCCAGCCAGGAGTGGCAACCCTGCTTTCCGGTCGGCTGGGCGAGCGGCCTGCAGCTCGCTCACCGACCGCCGAGCATCGCGCAGACGCGGAAGAAGCGTTTCCGGAAGAACGATTCGACGGATTGATCGTCTTCGCCGACACCATGGACGGCGGTATCTGTCTCTTCGACCGTCGCAGGCACGCGGCGACGGAGCGGGCACGCGGCTGGGTTCCGAAACCGTAACCGCCCGCGCCTACGCCGGGTGACCGCCGAGCATGGGCGCCCGCCCGCCTACAGCGTCAGCACGATCTTCGCCGCCGCGCCGGCCGTCATCAGCGCGAAGGCCTCGTCGTACTGCTCGAAGGGCAGCTCGTGGGTGATGATCGGCGTGAGGTCGACCCGCCCGCTGGTGACCAGGGCCTGGGTCTGGTACCAGGTCTCGAACATGCGCCGGCCGTTGATCCCGAGCACGGTCAGGCCCTTGAAGATGATCCGCTCCGCGAGGTTGATCTCGATCTCGTCCGAGGGGATGCCGAGCAGCGCGGCGACGCCGCCGTTGCGCACCATCGCCAAACCGCTGTCGATCGCCGAGCCCGAGCCCGACATCTCGAGCAGCACGTCGACCCCGTCGCCGCCGGTGCGCGCGACGATGTCCGCGACGAGATCGGGCTGCGTGGCCGAGAAGGTCGCGTCGGCGCCGACCTGCGCCGCGAGCGCCAGCTTCGCCGGGTTGACGTCGATCGCGAACACCTTCGCCGCGCCGGCCGCGCGCGCGACCGGAATCGCCATCAGCCCGATCGAGCCGACCCCGGTGATCGCCACCGACTTGGTCGACACGCCGGCCGCCATCACGGTGTGCACCGCGTTGCCGAGCGGGTCGAACACGGCCGCCCAGGCGTCGGGGATGGCCGGATCGAGCTTCCAGACGTTGGACTCGGGCATGCGGATGTAGTCCGCGAAGGCGCCGTCGGTGTCGACCCCGATGATCGCGACGTGCTCGCAGATGTGGGCCTGCCCGGTGCGGCACAGGGTGCAGATCCCGCACGCGATGTGCCCCTCGGCCGAGACCCGGTCGCCGACCGCGAAGGCCCGCACCGCGCTCCCCACCGCCGCGACGTGCCCCATGAACTCGTGCCCGATCGTGACCGGCGGCTTGATCCGCCGCTCGGCCCAGTGGTCCCAGGCGTAGATGTGCAGGTCGGTCCCGCACAATCCCACCGCGCCGACCCGGATCAGCACGTCGTTGGGCCCGACCTCCGGCACCGCCACCCGCTCGAGGCGGAAACCGGGCCCGGCGCCGGTCTTGCGCAGGGCCCGCATGGTCTGGGGAATGGCCGACGTGGTCGGCTGCTCGGTCGCGGCGGGGGTCATCGGGCGCGGTCTTCGGGAAGCGCCCGGCGCAATCCGGTTGGGCGCCGCGCCGGCACGGTTCCGGAGATCCGCTCGCGCGGTGCGCGGCGCCGTTCGGCCGGTGCGAGGGCGTAGCGCACGACGGCCAGCGCGAGCGCCGCGCCGGCGAGCTGGGCGGCGACGAAGCCCGGGACGTCCGCCGGGCGAATCCCGGCGAACGTGTCCGACAGCGAGCGGGCGACGGTCACCGCCGGGTTGGCGAACGAGGTGGAGCTGGTGAACCAGTACGCGGCCGTGATGTAGGCCGCCACCACGAACGGAACGGCGCGCGGGCGGGCCTTGGCGCAGACGAAGATCACGAAGACCAGGCCGAAGGTCGCGACCGCTTCGCCCAGCAGCTGCGCGGGACCCGAGCGCGCGTGGCGCGACGCGAACAGCAGCGGCAGCCCGAACATCGCGTTCGCCCCCGCGACGCCCGCGAGCGCGCCGAGCACCTGCGCCAGCGCGTACGGAACGACTTCCGGCCAGGGGCGCGCGCCGGCGAGCGCTTCGGCCGCGGTGACGATCGGGTTGAGGTGCGCGCCGCACAGCGGGCCCAGCGCGGTGATCAGCGCGAGCAGGGCGCCGGCCGTGGCGAGCGCGTTGCACAGCAGCGCCAAGGCCGCGTTGCCGCCCGCCAGCCGTTCGGCCATGATGCCCGAGCCGACCACGGCCGCGAGCAGCAGCGCGGTGCCGACGAACTCCAGCCCGACCCGCTGTCCCAAGCGCAGGGGCATCACGATTGCTCGCTCGGGCCCCAGCGCTCGCGCAGGACGGCTTTGAGCGTGCTCGCCAGGTGGTCGCGCATGTCGGGCGCGATCCGGTAAAAGCCCCAGGTGCCGCGGCGCTCGCCCGTCACGATGCCGGCATCCCGCAGGACGGTGAGGTGGTGCGAAACGGACGACTGGTTGATGGGCAGATCGGCGGAAAGCGTGCGCACGCTCATCGGCCGGCGCGCATGGGCGAGCGTCGCGACGATCGTCAGCCGATGCGCGTCGCCGAGGGCTCGAAAAAACGCCGCCTGAGCGGAAAAGTCGCGCTTGACGACCGCCGGCCGTCCGGCCAGGAGTACCTTCGCCATCCGGAACCATCGTAGCCCATATATCGAAAAACGTCAATATTACTGCCGGCCGCCCCTCCGCGCCCGCCGCCGATGGGCCGGACAAGGCTCCGCCGCCGTTCGCTCAGAACGCCCGCTCCAACCCCAGCCCGTCGTTTACACGACGGCGGGCTTTGCCTATACCGAGCCAAGGAACGGTGAGCGATGGCGCACGGAGTCAAGCCGAGCCGCGAAACCGAGGCGGACCTGGATGCCGCCCTCGCGTTCGTCGCCCCGATACTGCGCACCGCGGCGCTCGCGCACTACGCGCACGCCGCGGAGCTGATCGCGCTGGACTTTCCGCTCGTCCCGGTGGTCGCGGTCGGCCATCCGGACGGAGTCGCGAAGGAACCCAGCTACACCGCGGCCTGGCACGAGCCGCTGCCCCAGGCGATCCCGTTCGCCGACGTCGGACCGCCCCGCGCGCGCAAGCGGTACGTCGCGGTCGACCGCGATGCGCTGCTGTGGCTGGTCCATCGCGGCGCGCTCGGGTTCGCCTCCTGGACCCCCAGTTCGCGCGATCCCGAGCGCGCCGGCCACGCGCGCATCCTGCTCTCGCCGCGCCGGGGCGCCGGCCAGGCGCAGCTGGCGGAGGCGCTGGCCGCCGTGCGGTCCGAGCTGGAACGGCGCGGAGCCCAGGCGATACCCGTGCTCGACGGCCGCGACGGCGCCGCGCTGTTCGTGCCGCTGGCCGACGCCCCCGAGTACGAGGCGGTGCGCCTGTGGCTGCACGCCGTCGCGAACGCCGCCGCGGAGCGAAACGCGGCGCTGCTCACCACGCAGACGCACCCGCCCGCGCCGCGCATCCACCTCGCCGTCTCGTCCAACGCGGTCGGCCGCTTCAGCTCCCTGCCGTACACGCTGGCGGGAACTCCCGCGCTCGCGATGGTCACGCCGCTCGACTGGTCCGAGGTGGGCAGCGTCCACAACGGCGCGATCACCGCGGCCAACGGTATCGCCCGCATGGCGTCCGGCGACCGCTTCGCCCGGCAGTCCGCCGCGATCGGCCATCAGGCGTTCTCCCAGTTCCGGACCTGACCGCGACCCCGGGCACGCGCCCGTACGACAGCCCGTCGTAGCCCGGCCGCGCCGCCCGGCGGGTTCGCTCCCGGCCGCCCTGGTCCGGCGGCGAGAAGGCGCTCCCCCCGGGGCGCCGGAACGAGGCAGGCATCATCGACCGCGACAACCCCCGCTTCGGGCTCGCCCTGCGCGCGCAAGTCCTCGCCCTGAGCATCGTT
>JASLGJ010000141.1 GCA_030150085.1 Candidatus Elarobacter sp.
GCGCCGGCCGGCGGCGACGACGCCAACAAGGTCTGGTACCTGCAGCGCAACCGGCTGTTCGCCGAGGCGACCGAAGCCGGGGTCGAGCGCAGCGAGGGCATCTTCACCATGTGCGAGATGGCGCGCGGCACGCGCGTCTTCGACCAGGGCGACCCGACCCGCGTGGTCTACCTCGTCAAGCGCGGCGCGGTGCGGATCAGCCGCGAGACCGAGGACGGCAAGGACGTCACCGTCGCGCTGCTCGGCCCGGGCGACATGTTCGGCGAGGAGACGCTGTTCGGCGCGCGCCCGCGCACCACGGTCGCGGTGATCGTGGAGGACGCGCTGCTCTGCCAGGCCCGCGCCGAGGACCTGTTCGCGCTGCTGGCGAGCGACCCGGCCCTCGCCCTCAACGTCGCCAAGGTACTGAGCAAGGGCCTCGACGACGCGCGCGACACGATGGAGGACCTGGCCTACGCGAAGGTCGGCGACCGCATCGTGCACCTGTTCCGCAAGCTCGCCGCCGAGCACGGCGCCGCCGTCGCGGGCGGCACGCGCGTCGACCTCCGCCTGACCCACGCCGAGATCGCCTCGCTGGTCGGCAGCACGCGCGAGACGGTCAGCCTGGAGCTCGGCAAGCTGGTCGACGCCGGCCGCCTGCGCCTGGACGGCCGCGTGATCGTGCTGCCCCACACGGAGAACGTCTGATGCTCGCAACGATGGTGCTCGCTGCCGCGACGGCGCTCGGTGCCACGACGATGCTCGGTGCCGCGACGATGCCCGGTGTCACGATGCTCGGCGCCGCGACCGCATCGGCCGCGGCGACCACGCTCGCGCCGGTACTAAACGCTACCGCGCCGTGGGCCAACGCGGCGGGGCCGCCGCCGACCGCGCACCGGGTGACGGTGGTCGACGTGTTCACCTTCGACTGCATCAACTGCAAGCACGTCACGCCCGAGCTGCGCAAGCTGCGCGCGGCGTACGCGCCGGCCGAGCTGGCGATCGTGGGCGTCCACGCGCCCGAGTTGCCGCAGGAACACGTCCACGCCAACGTCGTGCAGGCGCTGCGCGACCAGGACATCGCTTGGCCGGTGCTCTACGACGACGACTTCCGGGTCTGGAACGCCTACGGCGTGAACGCCTGGCCGACCCAGCTCGTGTTCGACAAGCGCGGCACGCTGCGCGCGACCTACGTCGGCGAGGGCTACGACGCCCAGCTCGAGCGCACGGTGCGCGCGCTGGCGGCTGAGAAATGACATCCGAGGCTGTACCGCGCGCGTTCCCTGCCGAGGGAACGAACGTGGAAGGACGACGGGTCTACCGGCACGGCATCGCGGCCCGCACCGCGCACTGGGGCTGGTTCTTGGCGATGGTGGTGCTGGTGATGAGCGGCCTGCAGATCTTCAACGCGGCGCCGTACCTGGACGCCTCGGACAAGAGCAACCCGCAGCGCCGCGTGCTGGCCTTCGAGGCGCACCTGCAGAACGGCGTGCCGGTCGGCACGACGACCCTGTTCGGCCACACCTTCACGACGACCGGCGTGCTGGGCTACACCGACGACGGCATGGGCGGGCGCGCGCCGCGCGCGTTCCCCGGCTGGCTGACGCTGCCCGGCGAGCAGGATCTCGCCGACGGCCGCCGCTGGCACCTGCTGTTCGGCTGGGCGCTGGTCGTGGCGATCGCGCTCTACCTGGTCTCCGCCGCGATCCGCGGGACCTTGCGCGAGCTGGTGCTGCGCCCGTCCGACCTGCCCAAGCTCTGGCCGATGCAGGCGTACTACTTCCACCTGCGCAAGGAGCCGCCGCCGCACGGCACCTACAACCCGCTCCAGAAAGCGGCCTACACCGGCGTGCTGTTCGTGCTCTTCCCGCTGATCGTGATCAGCGGCCTGACCCTCTCGCCCGGCGTCGACGCGGCCGTGCCGTGGCTGACCGCGGCCTTCGGCGGGCGCCAGTTCGCGCGCACCTGGCACTTCGCGTTCATGGCGATCTTCATCGTCTACTTCTTTGGCCACCTCGCGCTGGTCGCCACGACCGGAGCCTGGAACAACATGCGCTCGATGATCACCGGCTGGTACACCCTCAAAGAGCACGACGGGGTGGGACCGTGAACCGGCGTCTCTTCGTCGCCTCGTCCCTGGCATCGCTTGGACTAGCCGGTTGCGGCGCGATCAAGAACGACCTCACCAACGGGCCGTTCCGCAAGGTGCTGCTCTCGGCGGAGTCCTGGAACCACGGCCTGATCGGCACCCGCGGGCTGGCCAAAGAGTACCGCGACGCCGACGTGAACGCCGACTTCCGCGTCAACGGCCTGGCCACACCCACCGACGAGACCTACGCGAGCCTGGTCGCGGGCGATTTCCGCGACTACCACCTGGTCGTCGACGGCCTGGTCGACCGCCCGCAGAAGCTCTCGCTGGCGGCCCTGCGCGCAACCGGCCTGAAGACCCAGATCACCCGCCACGACTGCGTCGAGGGCTGGAGCGCGATCGGCAAGTGGCGCGGCGTCCCGCTCGCGACCGTGCTCGCGCTGGCCCAGCCCAAGCCGAACGCGCGCTACTGCATCTTCCGCTGCCAGGACCGCGACGAGTCCGGCACCCCGTACTACGAGTCGCTCGACCTGGTCCAAGCCGCGCACCCGCAGACGCTGCTCGCGCTCGACCTCAACGACAAGCCGCTCGACCCCGACCACGGCGCCCCCGTCCGCCTGCGCATCCCCACCCAGCTCGGCTACAAGAGCGCCAAATGGGTCGGCCGCATCGAGCTCGCCGCCACCCTCCCCGGAGCCGGAGGCTACTGGGAAGACCAAGGCTACGAATGGTACGCGGGAATCTGACGGCGCCGCACGAACTTGATTTGCTGTGATTCAAGCGAGTACGAAAGCATTGCGGTCCTACGCCGATGCTGCCGTCCGCGTGACTAAGCCGCAGCTTCATATCGCGATCAAACGAATCGCCCGAGAAGATAATGCAATTCTCGATGCACTTGGCCAAGGTCCACAGGACAAAGCAGACGGAACGTCCAGCAAGATATTACGACGTCGACTCGGTTCTCGAAAGTAGCCGGATCGTCGTACGAGAAACACAAAAAAAGAGCCGCCACGCTCGGGGAGCGGGGCGGCTCTTTTCGTAGACCGGGTGTGGGCTGGAGTTAGTTCTTCGAGCCCGTCGCGGCGCCGGTGGCGGCGTTGGTCGCGGTGGCGGCGGCGTTGGTCGTCGCGGCGGTGGCGCT
>JASLGJ010000164.1 GCA_030150085.1 Candidatus Elarobacter sp.
CGGGCCGCCGCGGCGCGGGCCGCGCGCGAGCGAGCCGAGACCGCGCGCAAGCTGGCGACCCGGATCGAGACCCGCAGCGAGGCCTTCGCGCGCGAGAGCCGGATCGAGCGCGCCGAGCTGGCCGACCCCGCGATCCCGCTCGACCCCCAGGCCGGGCGCGAGCACGTGCCCTCGCACCCGACCCGCTTCGACCCCACCACCTACGAGCACGGCCTGCGCCCGGAGCGCTGGCGGGTCGCGATCCTGGGCGCGTTCAAGCGCGGCAAATCGAGCCTGATCAACGCCATCGCCGGCTCGCGGGTGCTGCCCGACGAGGGCGGCGACGTCGACCTGCGCTTCCCGGTCCACGTCCGCTACGGCGAGAGCCACCGGGCCTACGCGCTGGGCGACGACGCGGGCTGGAACGAGATCGGGCTGGACGAGGTCCTGGGCGCGGCCACGGCCACCCCGGTCCTGATCGAGACGCCCTGGACGCTGCCGCGCCAGCTCGTCCTCGTCCACGCTCCGGCCTTCGACTCGGGCTTTCCGCTCGCGGCCGACATCGTGCGCGCGGCGGCCGGCTCGGCGAGCGAGATCCTGGCCCTGTTCTCGCGCCAGCTCTCCGACCGCGAGCTGGACTTGTACGGGCGGATCGCGGAGGGCGGCAAGCCGATGACCTTCGTGCACACCATGGCCGACCACGAGGACGGCTCGGAGCGCAAGAACGTCGTGATGCTGGCCGACCGCTACCTGCGCGAGCGCGCGATCGTCCCGCAGCGCATCTTCACCGTCTCGACCCTGGAGTACCGGGCCGCGCTGGAAGCCGCCCGCGCGCCGGCCGGCTGGAACGAGCTGATCGCCCTGCGCGCGACGCTCGAAGCTCACGCCGAGGAACACATGGCACACTTGGCCCGGGCCGAGCGCGAGCGCGCCGAACGCGAGCGGCTGGCGAAAGCCGCTCCGCAAACCGTAACGCCGGCCGAGCGCCCGTCACTGTTTGCCCGCTTGTTCGGCCGAAAATAAGGGGGCCGCATGAGAACTGGCCGAATCGCACCGGACGTGTCCGACACCTACATCCTCGGTCCCGCGCGCATTGCGCTGGGCGACGGCACGCTGGCGCACGGCCGGATCGCGGTCGAGCGCGGCAGGATCGCCCGGGTGCTGCCCGAGGACGGTCCCAGCGACGTCCGCCTCCCCGACGGCGCCCTCGTCGCCCCGGGCCTGATCGACGTCCACACCAACGGGGCGGACGAGTTCCTCTTCAACCGGGACCAGGGCAACGCGGTCGAGGTCGCCTCGCGCGCCTACGCGCGCCAGGGCGCGACCGGCTTCGTGGCCGGGATCATGACCGCGCCCTGGGAGTCGATGATGCACGCCGCGGCCGAGGTCTCCGAGGCCGCCAACCAGCTCGTCGAAGCGGGCGACCCGATCGGCGCGCTGTGCCTGGGGATCCACTTCGAGGGCCCGTTCCTCAACCCGAAGTTCCGCCGCGTCCACCGCGGCGAGTGGGTCGTCCCGGCCACGATGGAGCGGGCCCAGGAGATGGTCGAGGCCTGCCGCGGCGCGCTGGTGATGGTCACGATGGCGCCCGAGGCCGACGGGGTCGACGAGGTCACCCGCTTCTTCTACGACCAAGGCGTGGTCTGCTCGGCCGGGCACACCGCGGCGAAGTACCGCGAGGGCATGCTGGCGATCGGGCTGGGCTTCCGCTCCATCACCCACGCCTTCAACGCGATGCCGCCGCTCGACCACCGCGATCCCTCGATCCTGGCGGCCTACATCCAGGAGTCGCGCACCACGGTGCAGCTGATCTGCGACGGCTACCACGTCTCGCCGCCGATGGTCGACCTGCTCTACCGCACCCTGCACGACCGGGTGGTGCTGGCGACCGACAACATGCCGCCCGCCGGGAGCGGCTACCGCATCGAGGGCGGGGTGGTGCGGGCCGAGGACGGCACCATCGCGGGCAGCGCGCTGCTGATGGACCAGGCCGTGCGCAACCTGATGTCCTACGCCGACATCCCGTTCCAGACCGCGGTCGTCTGCGCGACCCGCAGCCCCGCCCGGCTGCTGGGCATCGAGCGCGAGCGCGGCACGATCGAAGCCGGCAAGCGGGCCGACCTCTCGGTCTGGAGCGACGAGTACCAGGTGCTCTCGACGATCGTCGGCGGCCGCCCGGTCTACGGCTCCGCCCATCTCTTCCGCTCGCGCGCGAACGCATAGACCACCTGATCGGCCTCGCCGTCGCCGGGCTGGCGCTGCTCGGCGTGCTGTTCCGGCCTTGGCGCGTCAACGAGGCGTGGTGGGCGGCGGGCGGGGCGCTGCTGCTGGTGCTGCTGCGCGCGCTCTCGCCCGCGCAGGCCGGCGGCGCGCTGGCGCGCGGGCTCGACGTGTACCTGTTCCTGGTCGGAATGATGGCGCTGGCCGAGTTCGCGCGCGCGGAGGGCGTCTTCGACTGGCTGGCGGCGCGCACGGTGCGCGCGGCGGGCGGCTCGCGCGCCAAGCTGCTCGCGCTCGTCTACGGCGCGGGGACGGTCACGACGGCGTTCCTCTCCAACGACGCGACGATCGTGGTGCTCACGCCCGCGGTGCTCGCGGCGCTCGCGCAGACCGACATCGCGGACGGCGGCGCGCTGCCCTACGTGTTCGCCTGCGCGCTGGTGGCCAACGCGGCGAGCACGCTGCTGCCGATCGCCAACCCGTCCAACCTGCTCTTCTTCGCGGACGGCATGCCGCCGCTGGGCGCCTGGTTCGCCTCGTTCGCGCCGGCCTCGGTCGCCGCGGTGGCGCTGACGTACGGCGCGCTGGCGCTCGTGTTCCGGCGCGAGCTGCGCGCGCCGTTCGCGGTGAGCGACGATGCGCCGCCGCGGCCGCGCGCGCTGGCGTTCGCGGTGCTCGGACTCTCCGCGTTCGCACTGGTGGTGACGGCCTCGCGCGCCGGCCCGCTGGGCGCGGTGACGTTCGCGCTGGGCGTCGTCGCGGCGCTGGTCGCGATGACGCGCGAGCGCGGTGCGCCGCTGGCGATCGCGCGCGGCGTGGCTTGGCCGGTGGTGCTGCTCACCGCAGGCTTGTTCGTGCTCGTCGAAGCGCTCGACGTTGCGGGCGCGGCGTCGTTCCCGCGCGCGCTCTTCGCCTGGGCCGCGCACCAGACCGAACCACTCGCGAAGCTGGGCATCGCGTTCGCCGCCGCCGCCGCGTCGAACGCGGTGAACAACCTGCCGGTCGGCCTGGAACTGGGCAAGTACGTCGGCAGCGCGCACCCGCTCGCGCACCTCAGCGCCGCCGCCCTGATGGGCGTCAACGTCGGCCCCAACTTCAGCGCGAACGGATCGCTGGCGACCGTGCTCTGGCTGGCGATCCTGCGCCGCGCGAACGTCGCCGTGTCTCCGCTGAAATTCGCCGCGGTCGGCCTGGCGACGACGCCGCTCGCGCTGATCGCGGCGGCCCTGCTGGCGCGCTAGCGCGGCGCGCGCCGGCCCCCGGCTACTTCGCGGTTTCGATCACCATGCGGAAGCGCGCCGCGCCGCTCATCATCTTCGCGTAGGCTTCGTTCGCGCGCTCGAGCGGCTCGGTCTCGATCATCGGGCGCACGCCGCTGAGCACGGCGAAGCGCATCGTGTCGGCCGAATCCGCCGAGATGCCCGAGGGCCAGGCCTGGATCGACTGCCGGCCGCCGATCATCCCGACCGTGTTCACGCTCAGCGGCTCCATCGACGCGCCGACGATCAGCAGCTTGCCGTCGATGCCCAGGCCGCCCAGCGCGGGCTCCATCGCCTTCGCGCTGGTCACCGTCGAGAGCACCACGCGCGCGCCGCCGCGCGCTTTGAGGCGCGCCGCAACGTCCTCGGTCTGGCTGTCGACGTAGTCGACCGCGCCGAGCCGGCGAGCCAGCGCTTCTTTGTCGGTGCCGCGCGCGACCGCGACCGTCTCGAAGCCCATCTTGGCGGCGAACTGCACGCCGAGGTGGCCCAAGCCGCCGATGCCCAGGATCGCGACCAGGTCGCCCGGGCGCGCGCCGCTGTGGCGCAGCGAGTTGTACGTGGTGACGCCCGCGCACAGCAGCGGCGCCGCCTCGGCGAACGACAGCTCGTCCGGAACCGGCGCCAGCACGTCGGCCGGGACGACGACGTACTCGCAGTAGCCGCCGTCGTACGCGATCCCCGGCACCTTCAGGTTGGTGCAGGTCACGAAGTCGCCCCGCAGGCACGAGGGGCAGGTGCCGTCGTGGCCGCCGTGCCAGCCGACCCCGACCCGCGCGCCCGGCGCGACGCTGGTCACGCCCGCGCCCAGCGCGTCGACGGTGCCCGCGATCTCGTGCCCCGGCGCGCGCGGCAGCGCGATCCCCGGCCAGGCGTTCTGGACCGTGAACATGTCGCTGTGGCAGACCCCGCAGGCCTCGACCCGCAAGCGGACTTGCCCCGGACCGGGCTCGGGGACGGGCAGCTCGACCAGATCGAGCTTACCGGGAGTGCGAACCTGCATCGCGCGCATCGTTGCCATGACGTTTCGCTAGGACGGCTTCGGGCCGACGAGCGTTGCAGCATTGGCAAGCGGCTGCGAGCGCCGCGGTACGACCGGCGACTGACGCCCGCGGTGACGGCTAGGCGACCGCTCGACGCCCGAGAGGGAAAGGCTCACCCGCCCGGGGAGAGCAGGGGATGGCTTCACTCGGTATTTCGGTAGCCGACCGCGACGGGGTGCGGCACGTCGTCATCGACCGCCCCGACAAGAAGAACGCGCTCACCGCGGCGATGTACGCCGCCCTCGCCGACGCGGTGACCAGCGCCGGCGGCGACGACGTCGGCGCGATCCTGCTGCGCGCGGAGGGCACGACCTTCACCGCCGGCAACGACCTGCGCGACTTCCTCGAGAACCCACCCCAGGGCGACGACGCGCCGGTGTTCCGCTTCCTGCACGGCCTGGCGCTGACCGACGTGCCGATCGTGGCCGCGGTGCGCGGCGCGGCGATCGGGATCGGCACCACCATGCTGCTGCACTGCGACCTGGTCTACGCCGCGCCCAATGCGTCGCTGCGGGTCCCGTTCCTCGACCTGGGCGTGGTGCCCGAGGCCGCCAGCAGCGTGCTGCTGCCGCGCCGCATCGGGCGCGCGCGGGCCGGGGCCGCGTTCTTCCTGGGCGAGGCGATGGACGCCGACGCCGCGCTGCGCAACGGCATGATCACCAAGGTCGTCGCCGACGCGGAGCTCGATGCCGCGGCCGAGGCGGCGGCGCGCGCGGTCGCGGCCAAGCCGCGCGAGGCGGCGCGCGCCATGAAGCGCCTGATGAACCACGACCGCGACGAGATCGCGGCCACGATCCGGCGCGAGGGCGCGATCTTCGGCGAGCGCCTGGCCTCGGCCGAGACGCGCGCGATCATGAGCGCCTTCTTCGACCGGGCCGGCGCGCGGGCGTGAGCCTGGCCGGCAAGACCCTCTTCGTCAGCGGCGCGAGCCGCGGGATCGGCCTGGCGATCGCGCTGCGCGCCGCGCGCGACGGCGCGAACGTCGTCGTCGCGGCGAAGACGGTGGAGCCGCACCCCAAGCTGCCCGGCACGATCCACACCGCCGCGGCCGAGATCGAAGCGGCCGGCGG
>JASLGJ010000172.1 GCA_030150085.1 Candidatus Elarobacter sp.
GCTCGCGCGCTCGCTGATCGCCAAGAACGTGCGCACGTTCGCGACCACCTCGGTGGGCCGGCTGTTCGACGCGGTCGCCGCGCTGCTCGGCTTCACGCGCGAGATCACGTTCGAGGGTCAAGCGGCGATGTGGCTGGAGCACCTCGCCGCCGCCGCGCCCGCCGTCCCGGCTTACGACTTCCCCTACGAATCCGGTGAGCTCGACCACCGCCCGCTACTCGCGGCAATCGTCGCCGACCGCCTGCGCGGCCGCGATCCGCACGCGATCGCCTACGCCTTCCACGCCGCGGTCGCCGGCGCGATCGTGCGCGTCCACTGCGCGCTCGACGCGCGCGCGCCGCTGGTCGCCTCGGGCGGCGTGTTCCAGAACCGCCTCCTGCTGGAAATGTTGCACGCCCGGCTCGGCGAGGCGCTGTGGTGCAACCAGCGCGTCCCCGCCAACGACGGCGGCCTGTGCCTGGGCCAAGCCGCGCTGGCCGTACTCGGGCCGCAGCACGGGCGGACGAGCTGATCGGCTTTCACTTACGACGAGTGCTAACATTTCGGTTCCATCCCGGAAATGCCGCGCCGTCATGCTGGCGATACGATGGAAAGGCGACCGATCGCGCAGCACAGCCACATAGAGTTCGATGCGTTACGGCGCCGGCTCGAGAAGGCCAGGGACGCGCTATGGCGTGATGGGCAGTTTCTCCAATGCAGCGCCCGGGCGTACTATGTCGTCTATGCCGTGGCATCGTTCGCGGCCGGACGGCACGGTGTCAAAGCTACTCACGTACGAGGCGGTAAACACGTCACCGATCAGGATTTCAGTCACTTCGAAATCGCCAACGTGATCCATGCGCTGTATACCGGCGGCAAACGAGGTACTATCACCGAGCCTGGGAGCAGCCCCGGGATCGGGGCGGGCAACTACACCGAATACCAGGCATACCGAAGCATCATCGCCCTCTACCAAGTTCGGATCGAGGCCGACTACGGTCCGAGCACGGTTCCGGAACCGTACCCCGCAAGCCAGGTGGATGGCTGGATGACGATGGCGAACAACCTCACGCAAGATTTGGAGAGCCTTCTATGACGTTGGGTACGACCTCCGATATCGCTCAGGAGCTCGACAGGGCTCGCGCCCGCCTGGCGACGGCCACCGCAGAGTACATCGTGCGCCTTGCCAAGATCGTCGACATCACCACGCTCACCACCGGTGCCCACGGCTTCGACTACGCGGTCACGGTCAGCCACAGCGACAAGCCCGGCCTGCTGCTGCGGCTCGCGGACCTGACCTACGAGATCGAGACCGAGTTCGGAGTCCAGATCACGACGCTGGCCGTCGCCGGAAGCCTCTAGCCCAGCCAGCTCGGGTTCTGGAACGTGCTGTCGAAGTAGCGCGAGGTCTTGTAGCGCTCGTAGCGGCCGTCGCGCGCGAGGTCCGCGGTCTTGGCCAGAATCTCCGCGACCTTCTCCTCGGAGAGCGGCTGGAACGTCGTCGCGGCGCGGACCGCCTGGTCGAGGATCTCGGGCTTGTCGATGCCGGTGATGACGACGCTGGTCGGCAGGTTCATGCCGTAGTGCAGCATGTCGATCGGATCGACCAGGCCCGTTTCGAGCAGGTTGTGGTCGCCGAAGGTCTTCATCGCGAGGATGCCCATGTCGAGTTTCTGCGCGACCGGGACGACCTTCTCGGCGAAGCTGTCGAAGTGCGCGTCGAACACGTTGAGCGGCATCTGCACGGTGTCGAAGGTGAAGCCGTGTCGGGTCGCCAGGTCGATCATGTGCAGGTGGTAGTCGGGGTCCTTGTGGCCGGTGAAGCCGATGTAGCGCACCTTGCCGGCCTGTTTGGCCGCCAGCGCGGCCTCGAACGCGCCGCCCTCGGCGAAGATGCGGTCGGCGTCGTCGGGCCGGATGTTCTCGTGGAACTGCACCAGGTCGAGGTGATCGACCAGCAGCCGGTTCAGCGACTCCTCGAGCTGCGCGTTGAAGGCGTCCTTGGTGCGCCCGTCGAGCTTGGTCATCAGGAACACCCGGTCGCGGTAGCCGTCGGTCGACAGCGCGCGCCCCATGCGCAGCTCGCTCATGCCGGAGTTGTAGTCCCAGGAGTTGTCCATGAACGTGATCCCGCGCTCGATCGCGGCGTGGATCAGCTTGATCATGCCGTCGTCGGGCGCGCTGGGCGCGCCGATGTGGAAGCCGCCCATGCCGACCATCGAGACCATCTCGCCGGTGCGGCCGAGGCGGCGCTTGGGAACTTCGCCGGTGGCGGGCGGAACGGTTGCGGACGCGCTCATACGGTCGAGGATACCCGCCGGAACGGCGCTCTAGCCCAGGAGCCGGACGGCCGCCCGGGCGCATTCGGCGACGGCACGCTCGCCCGCGGTGTCGTTCGCTTGGCCGAACGCATAGCAGGCGATCGCGATCGGCGCGCCGCCGGGCGGGTAGAGCAGGCCGACGTCGTTGAAGGCGTTCGCGTACGTGCCGGTCTTGTCGGCAACAGTCCAGCTCTTGGGGACGCCGGCCCGCAAGCGCGCGTCGCCGGTCGTGGTGGCGCGCAGCCAGCCGAGCAGCAGCGCGGTGTGCGTCGCATCCAGCGGCGAGCGCGTCACGAGTCGTTCCGCCAGGCGCATCATGGCTTGTGGCGTGCCGCTGTCCCGCGGGCTGCCGCGCACGGCGGCCGAGGGCAGCTCGCGCTCGCGGTGGTCGATGCTCACGCCGCCGATGCCGAGCCCGCGCACGTAGCGGTTCACCGCGGCCGGTCCGCCGGCGAGCGGCGCGAGCAGGTCCGCGCCGGTGTTGTCGCTGGACGAGATCGTGCGCCGGCAGATCTCGCGCACGGACAGCGTGCCGCCGCGCGGGTACTCGCGCGCGATGCCGCTGTAGCGCTCCAAGTCGACGGGGGCGAACGCCACCGTCCGGTCCAGCGAGAGCGCGCCGGCTTCCACCCGGGCCAGCACCGCCATCACCAGCGGCAGCTTCCAGGTGCTCGCGAGCGGAAAGCGTTCTCCCGCCCGGTGCGCGACGAAACGCCCGCTCCCGACGGCGTGCGCCGCGACGCCCACCGCGCCGCCGTATCTGCGCTCGATCGCGGCGAACGCATCCGCCCCCGCGGCGAGCGCGAACGGCGGCGAAACCGCGAGCGGCGCGACCCCGCACGCCGCGGCAAACGTGATGAACCGGCTTCTCCGCATCAGCGCGCTCTTCGCTTCACGCGCTGGCGCTCATGCCGACGGCCGCCCTGGCGACCACCGCGAACAGCGGGTCGCCGCCGCCCGGGCTGCGGTCGAGCGCTTCGATCGCCGCCCACCCGCCGGCGTCGCGCAAGTAGCTCGCGACCAGCTCCGCGCGGCCGCGGTCGTCGCGCTGGTGCCACGCCGCGACGGCCTTGGTGGGAAAGCAGCGGTTCGAGAACGTGATCGCGAGCGGCGCACCGGAGCGCAGCACGCGCGCGAGGTCGCGCAGCACCTCGACCGGGCGGGTCAGGTACTGGATCGAGACGCAGATCTGCGCGCCGTCGAAGCTCTCCGCGGCGAACGGCAGCGCCGGCCGGGCGTTGAGGTCGTGCACCAGGCGTTCGTCCAGGCGCGGGTTGGCGACCAGCTCGGCCTCGTTCATGCCCAGTCCGACGACCCGCCCGTAGGCGACCTCGGGCGGCAGGTGGCTGACCCAGCTGCTCATCAGGTCCAGCAGCGCGCCCCCGGGCGGGAACAGCTCGCGGTGGAGCTGCGTCACCGCCGCGATCGCGCCCGCGTCGATGTGCTCGACGAAGCGCGGCCGGCGGTAGAACACCGCGTCCGCCAGCTCGTCGTAGCGGCGAAAGGGCGCAATTCGGAACACGTCGCCTTGGACAGCGAAAGACCGCCGGACGTCGCGCTCGGGGGTATAACTCACTTGACTAAAGCGAGCCCCTTCGCTGGTTTGGCTTGCTTGGGCTATTCGAGGACCGTCGAGGGTTAGAGCGTCTCGCCTTCGCCGAAGGCCAGGTAGCGCGGATCAACGCCCAGCACGGCCGCGATCCGCACGCCGTCCGCCAGGCGGGCGTCGCTGGTGCGGCCGGATTCAAGCTGGCGGATCGCGGCCTCGGTGAGGCCGACTTGGCGGGCCAGCACAGTCTTACGGAGCCCGCGCGCCTCGCGCAAGCGTCGCAGCCTTGCGCCGAAGGTCTCGGTGGTCGTCATGGTCGCCTCCTACTCGGTCTCGTCGAAGGGCCCGTAGCCGAACGAGCGGCGCTCGCGCGCGGCACGCGGATCGGCGAACGCCTCGGACCATGCCGCCGCGTCGTGCGGCCAGAAGCCCTCGGCAGCCCACTGGCGCGCCGTCCAGGGCGTGAAGCGGCCCGGCGCGGCGGCCAGCCACGCCCGGGCCTGATCGGGCGTGAAGCCACGGTCTTGCCAGGCCCCCAGCGTGTCTGGATCGTCCAGGTCGGGACTTGCCATACTTACAGACATTCCCGGGAAGCGGTCAATTTCCCGGGTGAGTCCGAAAGACTGAAAGGTGGAGAAGCGGAAACGTATCTCGTATTACCTGCCGCCCGACCTGATCGAGGCGGTCAACGCCGAGGCGTTGGAGGCCGCTCCCCACGTCACGTCGGGCCGCGTCTTCAATCCGAGCGGGGTCGTCGAGCGCATCTTGCGCGACCACTACGACCGCAAAGCAAAGAAGCCAGGGCGCGGCAAGTAGCTCGCGATCCCGGCGCGGAGGTGCGCCGTGGATGACTCTACGTGGTATCCTGGACCCCATGAAGGAGCCCAAGCCGCTTCAACCGCTGATCCCGCTGGACGAGCTGAAGAAGGTTGTCGGGGGTCTGGCTGCGGTGCCGAAGGACGCTGTTCCGAGGCCGGGCCAGGAGCCGAAGAAGCCGTAAGGTTTATTCGGTTTTTCTGCTCTTCAACGGCCGAACCCATGTCGGATCACAAGGCCCGCATCGCCTTGGATTCCATCCTCCGACTTTGCGCTTGCCGACAGCTTGACGGCTGCCTGAGCGAAAGCTTCGAGTTCTGGAAGAACTTCCTCGAGGAATAGCTTGAGATCGCCAGTAGCCTCCTCGATCACCTCTAGTATTTCAACGAAGTGTCCGGGGCTATAGACTTTAGCGTTACCGAAATACGCAAGTTGTTTTGCGTGAACTAAACCGCCTGGATAGTCTTCGCTGACACACCACCGCCCATGTACGATGTTGTTCCGTGCATCTTGAAGATGCTGAATCCGCTTCAACAACGATTCTAGGCGACTATGCTGTGCTCCGCTAAGCACGCGTTTCGAGGCGGCAAGTATGATCCTTCTCTTCTGAACGAAGTTTGGAATCGAGTCAAGCACTTCGACGAGCGTAATGTCAGTTGAGTCCGAAAAGTGCCGATGGCCTACGACAAGCTTCGAGAACACAAGGGCGAGAAGCGTCTCAGTTTGGGACCACGCGCCGCAAATAGCACCGATCAACGCGGCTGACCCTGGAGCCGACAAAACGGCTCTCGGGCGGTCCAAAGCTTCCTCACCCATAAACGCGGGTGGTTGCGGTAAAGAACGTTGCTTCTTACCGGCCATGCTTGTTCGTTAGCGCCTTCCAGGTGAGCCGACGGCCATCGGCGCGTTTCACAACGGAGGCGAATCGAGGTCCGTCGTCGTTCTTACGCTCGTCGAAGCGATACACTTGCTCGGACAAGTAGCGGTCGAGGTGGCGCGGGTGAATGTGAATGTACGTGCCGCCGATGGTGCGCTTGAGCACCGCCCAGAAGCACTCGATGGTGTTCGTGTGGACGTTGCCTCGGACGTATTCTTCGATGGAATGGTTCACGGACGAATGGGTGAGGAAAAACTCATTGATATGCGTGTAGAGCATGGACGAATCGGTGTAGACCGTCGCGTCGTGGTGGATGCTATCGCGCAGCACCGGAAGCACCGTGTTGTGCTGCACGTCCGGGACCTTCCACGCGCGCACCTTGCCGCCGCGCTGCACCATTCCGAGCACGGCCGTCTTCTCGTCGCGGTTGTCTCCCGACAGGCCGCGCGCCATCCGGCGCTCGCGCAGTTCGCGGCGCTTCGAGAGCGACTTGTTCTTGTGCTTGCCCCCGATGTAGGCTTCGTCCACCTCGACCGTGCCGGTGAACATGGCGAACTCGTCGGATTGCATGGCCTCGC
>JASLGJ010000218.1 GCA_030150085.1 Candidatus Elarobacter sp.
CTTCGGAGGTAGCGGCGGGTACGGATGCAGTCGTCATAGCCCCGGTAACTTCGAGCATGACACCGGGACCCCCGCGCATAAGCCACGGGTATGGAAAAAGTCTACGCTTCTTGCGCGGACGCGGTTGCCGACATCCCCAGCGGCGCGTCGCTCGCGGTCGGCGGCTTCGGGCTCAACGGCGTCCCGCACAACCTGATCGGCGCGCTCCTCGATCAGGGCGCCACGGAGCTCGTGACGGTCTCCAACAACTGCGGCGTCGACGGCTGGGGCCTGGGCGTGCTGCTCGACGCCAAGCGCATCCGCCGCACGACCGGCTCGTACGTCGGCGAGAACAAGGAGTTCGAGCGCCAGTACCTCAGCGGCGAGCTCGAGGTCGAGCTGACGCCGCAAGGCACGCTGGCCGAGCGGCTGCGCGCCGGCGGCGCCGGGATCCCGGCGTTCTACACGCCCGCCGGCGTCGGGACGTGGGTGGCCGAGGGCGGCTTGCCGTGGCGCTACGCCGCCGACGGTTCGGTCGCGCACTCGTCGCCGAAGAAAGAGACGCGGACGTTCGCCGGCCGCGAGTACGCGCTCGAGGAAGGGATCGTGTGCGACTTCGCGCTGGTCCGCGCGAGCGTCGGCGACCGCCACGGCAACTTGATCTTCCACAAGGCGACGCGCAACTTCAACCCGCTCTGCGCGATGGCCGGAAAGATCACGATCGCGGAGGTCGAGGAGCTCGTCGAGCCCGGCGCGATCGATCCCGAGCAGGTGCATCTCCCGGGGATCTACGTGCAGCGCGTCGTGCAGGTCGGCCCGGGCGAAAAACGGATCGAGCGCGTGACGACGCGCAAGCGCGCGAACGCGAACGCCGAGGGAGGCCGGTAGGATGGCGCTGACGCGAACCCAGCTCGCCGCGCGCGTCGCGCAGGAGCTGCGCGACGGGCAGTACGTGAACCTCGGCATCGGTCTGCCGACGCTGATCCCGAACTACGTCCCCGACGGCGTCACCGTCGTGCTGCAGAGCGAGAACGGGATCCTCGGCTTCGTCCCGTACCCCTACGAGGGCGACGTGGACCCCGACCTCATCAACGCCGGCAAGGAGACGGTCACGATGCTGCCGGGCGGGGCGTTCTTCGACTCCGCGCTGTCGTTCGGGATGATCCGCGGCGGGCACATCGACGTCGCGGTGCTGGGCGCGATGCAGGTCGCGCGCAACGGCGACCTCGCCAACTGGATCATCCCCGGCAAGAGGGTCAAGGGCATGGGCGGCGCGATGGATCTCGTCCACGGCGCCAAGCGGGTGATCGTGATGATGGAGCACACCGCCAAGGGCGGCGCGCACAAGATCGTCGAGCAGTGCACCCTGCCGCTGACCGGCAAGGGCGTGGTGCACCAGATCATCACCGACCTGGCGACGATCGACGTCACGCCCGAAGGCCTGGTCCTGCGCGAGCTCGCTCCCGGCGTGAGCGTCGACGAGGTGAAGGCCGCGACCGGCGCGCCGCTCGCGGTGCCCACCGAACCGGCGACGATGCGCATCCCCGAGACGGTGGGCGCCTAGCACGATTGGGCTCGTCCGATTTTGATCTAGCCCTGATCGGGCCTATCCCAATCGCGCCTAGTCGGGATTAGGTACCGACGCGCACGGCACGGGCGGGTCCGCGCTGGCGAGGGCCCGCCCGTTCGTTCCATCCCGCGTCCGCCGGACCGATCGCTGGCCGGCGGACGTGTTATTTTTAAGGGGTGGGATCGGGCGGCGGCGTCGAAGGAGGAGTCATGGCCATTGCACCTCCCCGTCCCGACGTCTCCGACGAAGAGGCCATGATCCTCGACGTCGTGCGCCAGCTCGTCAAGGAACGCGTCGAGCCGCGCGCGGCCGAGATCGACGAAAAAGGCGAGTTCGCCTGGGACATCAAGAACCTGTTCGGCGAGAACGACTTGCTGGGCATCCCCTTCCCGGCCGAGTACGGCGGGCTGGGCGGCTCGTTCGTCACCTACGTCAAGGTGGTCGAGGAAGTCGCCAAGGCGTGCGCCTCGTCGGCCCTGATGATCGCGGTCCAGGAGCTGGGCGCGCTGCCGATCATGATCGCCGGCAGCCACGAGCAGAAGCAGCGCTGGCTGCCCGACCTCGCCAGCGGCGCGAAGCTCGCCGCCTACGCGCTGACCGAGCCCGGTTCCGGCTCCGACGCCGCCGGCTCGATGCGCACCAAGGCCCGCCGCGACGGCGACGACTACGTCCTCGACGGCAGCAAGATCTGGATCACCAACGGCAGCGTGGCCGACGTGATCACGGTCTTCGCGGTCACCGACCCCGCCAAGGGCCCCAACGGCATCAGCGCCTTCCTGGTCGAGAAGGGCATGCCGGGCTTCACGGTCGGCAAGCTCGAGAAGAAAATGGGCATCCGCGGGTCACCGACCAACGAGCTGACCTTCGAGAACTGCCGCGTTCCGGCGGCCAACCTGCTCGGCCCCGAGGGCGACGGCTTCAAGCTCGCCATGAAGGTGCTCGACAAGTCGCGCCCCGGCATCGCCGCGCAGGCACTGGGCATCGCCCAGGGCGCGCTCGACTACGCGACCGAGTACACGAAGCAGCGGGTCGCGTTCGGCAAGCCGATCTCGCAGCAGCAAGGCCTGCAGTTCATGCTGGCCGACATGAAGACCGAGGTCGAGGCCGCCCGCCTGCTGCTCTACGAGGCCGCCCGCAAGTGCGACGAGGGCTCGCCCGACGTGACGACCTGGGCCGCGATGGCCAAGCTCAAGTGCGGCGACGTCGCCATGAGCGTCACGGTCGACGCGGTGCAGCTCCTGGGCGGCTACGGCTACTCGACCGAGTACCCGGTCGAGCGCATGATGCGCGACGCCAAGATCACCCAGATCTACGAAGGCACCCAGCAGATCCAACGCCTGGTCATCGCCCGCTCGATGGTCGGCAAGTGGAAGGCTCCGGCCGCGAGCTGAGTTCCCAACCGTTCGCCAGGCGTGCTGGGTAGAAGCCCCACGCCGTGGCGACCGAGGCAGCGACCCTTCCGCACGTATCGCTCAGCCGGACCGAATGGGTCCGGCTGGTCGTCGTCGGCCTGTTCGTCCTAGTCGCGCTGGGCCGGGTCGCGCCCGACTTCGTGCGGGTGCAGTACCCGCTGAGCACCTTCGGCTACGCCACCGACGCCAACGGGGTGGTCGTCGCGGCTCCCGCGGCCGCACCGGTGCGCCCGGCGCTCGTGCCGCCCGCGCTCGCGCACCTGGGCGCCCGGCAACGCTCGGCCGTCTCGCACGCGCCCGCTCCGGCGCGCAAGGGCGACCTGAT
>JASLGJ010000358.1 GCA_030150085.1 Candidatus Elarobacter sp.
CGCAGGGCGCGCCGGCCGCTAGCGGTCCCTGGAACGGCGGCGACGTCCCGGTCGCCTTTCGCAGCAGCCGGCTCATGTCGCTCGCCGCCCGGGCCTTTCTCGGCGCGCTCGGCGCCGCCCAGCGCGCGAAGGCATGGTATCCGGGCCTGAGCGATGCGGCGCGTACGAAGTGGAGCAATTTTCCCGCCGGCGCGTCGCCCCGGCCCGGCGTCGCGCTCGGCGACCTCAGCGACGCTCAGCGCGTCTTGCTGCACGACCTGCTGTGCGCGTCGACGAGCAGCCAGGGCTATCACAAGATGACCGGCGCGATCCGGGCCGACGACGTCTTGCGCGACCTGGAGAACGGCAACGCGTTGTTCGGTGCCGCCAACTACTACGCCACGGTGTTCGGTTCTCCCGAGGCCGCGAACTGGGCCTGGATGCTGACCGGACATCACATGAGCGCCGTTTTCACGGTTTCGGGCGACCGCACGGCCTTCACCCCGATGTTCACCGGGTCTCAACCGCTCCAAGTTCCTACCGGTCTGCACGCCGGCTGGCGGGCTCTGCCCCGGGATGCCGGCCGCGCGAGCGCGCTGCTCGCGTCCCTCTCCGCCGACCAAAAAGCGGTCGCCGTTCTCGGTACGAGCGCGCCGGGCGACGTCCTCGCCGGCCCGGGCCGCCAAGCGAGCCTGGCCAGTTTTCAAGGAATACCCGCGGGGCAGCTCGGCGACGGGCAACAGCGCCTGCTGTGGCTGGTGGTGGAGGAGTTCGTTCGCAACGCCGACGTCGACGCCGCGGAGGCGCAGCTGGCGCTCGTCCGGCGGAACTGGCGCGACACGCACTTCGCCTGGCAAGGTCCACCGCCCGATCCGGCGGCGCGCTATTATTTCCGGGTGCACGGTCCGCGCATTCTGGTCGAGTACGACGTCCAGGAGCCCGTGACGAACAGCGGCGGCCACGTCCACGCGATCACTCGCGATCCCGTCAACGATTACGGCATGGACTGGTTGGGCTTGCACTACCAAGAAGCGCCCGGACCCGCTGGTCCGGGCGGCCCAGGCGGCCCGGGAGGCGGCACCCACGGCGGGTGACGCGCCGCAACGTCAGGGCTTGACGGCCTGATCGGCGCCGACGGGCTCGGGCGCGGGCGGGGCGAGGGTGCGCTCGCGGGTTTGCGCGATCAGGGCGCGGTCGGCCGCGTCGTCGGGGAACGCGCGGTCGATCACCACCCGCGCGATGCCGGCCAGCGGCACCGCGAGCAGCATGCCGAGCACGCCGTCGGCCTCCGCGCCGACCAAGATCGCCAGGAAGATCACCAGCGGCGTCACCCCGACGGCCTTGCCGATCACCACCGGGGTGAGGACGTGGCTCTGGATCTCGAACACGACCACGAACAGCGCCAGCACGATCAGCGCCTTCACCGGGCCGGCGGCGAAGAGCGCGACCAGGATCGCGGGGATCGCGCCGATGATCGGGCCGACCAGCGGCACGATGCTCGCGATGCCGGTGAACGCGCCCAGCAGCAGCGCGTACTTCACCCCGGTCAGCAGCAGGATCACCGTCGCGACGATCCCGACGAAGAGCGCTAGCAGCACCTGGCCGCGCACGAACCCGCCGATGACCCGGTCGCAGTCGTCGATGAACGCCTGCGTGACGGCGCGCCGCGGGGGCGGCACGAGCCGCAGCGCCAGGGCCCGGATGCGCTCGACGTCGGTGATGAAGAAGAACGCCAGCAGCAGGATCACGAAGCTGTCGATCAGCGCGCGCGCCGTGCCGGCCAGCACCCCGACCGCGTGCTCGCCGACGATCCCCGCCGCCGCGCCGGTCAAGGCGTCGACCCGGCCGGCGTACTGGGCCAGGATCCCGCGCAGGGCCGGTTCGATCGGCCCGATCACCGGCAGCGGCGCCGCGTCGGGGCTGACCTGCGACTTGGCCTGCGCGACGGTGGCGGGGAAGTCGTGCGCGAGCTGGGCGGCCTGCGCGGCCAGCAGCGGGGCGAGGCCGGCGACGGCCGCGCCGACGACCGCGATCAGCACCACGTACACCAGCAGCACCGCGATCCCGCGCGGCATCGAGCGCGCCAGCGGCTTGACCGCCGGGAACAAGAGGTAAGCGACCAGCACCGCGATGATGACGTCGGTCGTCACCGTGCGCACGCGCGCGAAGACGAGGTCGAGCATCCAGATCAGCACGCCGATGGCGACGATCAGGGCGACGGTCACGAGGGCGCGCAGCCTGGGGTTCATAGCGAGCAGGCTTGTACCCGTGCGGCTCGGGTATGACCCCCGGCATGATCGAAGAGCGGCGCGACCTCGTCGTCATCGGCGCGGGGACGGCGGGGTTCACGGCCGCCGAGGCGGGGCGCGCGGCGGGGCGCGACGTCCTGCTGGTCACCGGCGACGAGGAGCTGGGCGGGACCTGCATCCTGCGCGGCTGCATGCCGGCCAAGGCCGTGCTGGCCGCGGCGCAGATGGAGGGCGAGGTCGCCAAGGCGCACGACGTCGGGATCGAGACCGAGCCGATCCACGTCGACCTGCCGGCGATCGTGCGCCGCAAGCGCGCGCTGGTCGACTACTTCGCCGCCGACCGCGTCCACGAGCTGGAGGAGTACCCGCTCGCGCGGGGCGGGGCGCGCTTCGTCGCGCCCGACGCGATCGCCGTCGGCGAGCGCCGCATCGTCGCCGAGCGGTTCGTGATCGCGACCGGGGCGGCGGTCGAGCTGCCGCCGATCGACGGCTTGGCGGACGTGCCGACCATCACCAGCACCGGCGTGCTGGAGCTGGACGAGCTGCCGCGCCGCATCGCGGTGCTCGGGGGCGGCCCGATCGGCTGCGCCTTCGCGCAGTACTTCGCCCGCCTGGGCTCGCGCGTGACGCTGTTCCAGGACGCCCCCGAGCTGCTGCGCAACGAGGACCCCGACGTCGCGACCGCGGTGCGCGCCTCGCTGGAACGCGACGGCGTCACGGTCGTGTGCGACGCCGACGTGCGCAGCGCGCGCCGCGACGGCGATGCGACCGTGCTGATCGCCGACACGCCGGACGGCGCGCACGGCGCGCGCTGCGACCTGGTGCTGGTCGCCACCAACCGCCGCCCGGCGGTTGCCGCGCTCGATCTCGCCGCGGGCGGAGTTGAGGGCGACCGCGCGCGCGGGATCGTCGTCGACGAGACGCTGCGCAGCGTCTCCAACCCGCGCGTCTACGCCGCGGGCGACGTGCTCGGGCGGCGCTGCCTGGTGCACAGCGCGGCCTACGCCGGCCGGCTCGCCGCGAGCAACGCCTTCGCCGCAACGCCCGAGCGCGTGCGCTGGGAGCGCTGGGAGGCGCACGCGCTCTACACCGCGCCGCAGATGGCGGTCGCCGGGCTCACCGAGCGCGAGTGCCGCGCGCACGGCATCGCCTACGACGCGGCGACGCTGCCCGCCAGCGAGGTCGGCAAGGCGCTCGTCTCCGACCAGGCGGAAGGCTTCGTGAAGATGCTGGCCCGGCGGGACGACGGCCGGGTGGTGGGGATCACGCTGGTCACCGACGACGCGATCGACCTGGCCGGCGAGGCCATCGCGCTGGTCGATCGCGGCGCGACCGCGCGCGAGATCGCCGAGATGCCGCACCTCCACCCGACCATGAGCGAGCTGCTGGCGCGCGTCGCCGAGCAGCTCTGCTAGGCCGGCCCGCCGCCTCCGCCCGCGCCCGCGCTGTTGTCGGCGTTGACGATGGTGAGCGCGCGCATGGCGACGGTCGGCGCGGCGCTGAGCACGGTGCGCAGCCCGCCCGGCTTGCCGTCGGCGCCGAGCAACTTGCGGTCGAAGGGGTAGCCCATGGGCTTGGCGTCGTTGTACTCGCGCCGGCCGGTCAGCCGGGCCTGGCGCCCGCAGTAGGAGACCGAGTGGCACTCGACCTCGTCGTGCTCGACGAGGTCGTCCTCGCCGTCGGTCAGCACCACCACCAGGCGAAAGGCCATCCCGGCGCCGGGCTTTCCGCGCGGCAGCAGCAGGCGGTAGGGCAGGCCGCAGTCGCACCACGCGTTCTCCTCGCCCGGCACGAAGGCGTGGTCGTCCTCGTTGACGATCGCGGGCGCGCCGGCGTCGGCGACGCTCTTGCGGCGGATCACGGTCGAGTGCCAGCTCGGCCGGGCGACGACCGTCCTCGTTCCGGGTTCGATGGTGGCGGTGAACTTGTCCATCTCGATCATCCGCCGGCGCGCCTGCGGGTCGTCGCCGAACAGCTCCTCGGCGACCAGGAACACCCGGAACATCGCCTTGCGCGCCGCGTGCGGGTCGGTGTTCTCGACCCGCAGGTAGTACACGAAGTGGTCTTCGAGCGCGAGCTTGCGCTCGCGCGTGGTGCCGTCGAACACGAGCTGCGTGCGCAGCACGTAGTCCGCCCCGAGCTCGCCGGGGTCGCGCCCCCACGCCGCGTCCGAGCCGAACGCCGCCGCGCCGTAGGCCTTGTAGTCCGCGCCGTTCGCGCCGGCGGTCTGCCACGGCACGACGATCAGGTCCGGGCTCTGCGCGCCGCCGCCGCCGGCCGCGCCCGCGAGCGTCTTGCGCACCTTCAGCGCGGCGTTGGCCGCGCTCAGGGCGAGCGTGTTGGCGGGCTGCGCCTCCTGCCAGGCGAACGCGACGTCGTCGACCCGGCGGTGCCAGCGGTAGAACACCGGGTCGGTCATCGCGGTCGCGGTGCTGATCATCACCGCCGGCACCGGCGGCTGCGCGGCGAGATCGGCGTAGCCGAGCAGTACGTGGCCTTGGTTGTGCAGGTTGCTGGGGCGCGGATCGTTCTCGCTCGCGGTGATGCCCTCGATGTCCGCCCCGAGCTGCTCGGCGCTGGCGTACCGCGTGCCCGCCACCCGGTCGAAGGCCGCCTTCTGCGCGCTCAGCGTGCGCGTGCCGGCCCAGGCCTGGGCGGGCAGAAAGCCGTCCGGGCGCGGGCTGAACGGCGGGTCGGTGAACACCTGGCGCACCCAGTACGGCACCGGCGTGCGGGGGACCGGGTCGTTCGCGTAGGCGTCGAACGTGGCGGCGTACGGCTGCACCGGTTCCAGGCCGACCGCGTGGCGATCGGTGTCGTAGCGCGCCAGCATCTGCTCGTGCATGTAGACGAACAGCTCGCCGTGGATCGGCGAGTCGCCGTCGACCCCGCCGGGATAGATGACGTGCCAGTGGTCGTGGTGGTCGCTCAGGTCGATGTCGTGCCGGAAGTAGTCCATGTCCGGCTCCGGCGACGGTTCCTCCGCTTCCTCGACCCCCGCCGCGAAGCCGCGCTCGGGCGCCGCCTGGGCCTCGCGCCGGCTCGCGATCTCGCGAAAGGTCGGGACGCGCACCGCGACGTCGGGCGTGCGCGAGGCGAAGATCTTGAACGCGTGCTGCACCAGCGCGGGCCGGCGCCGTCCCAGCTCGCTCTCGACCGCGTCCATCACGGCGTGCCCGGCGGCCTCGCCGGAACTCGCCGCGGCGAGCGCGCCCAGCTCGTCGGCGAGCTGCTGCGCCTCGAGGATGTCGTCCCGGTCGAAGGGCGAGAAGGGCGCTTGCGGCGCGGCCGCGCTGGCCGCGAACCCCTCCCCGCCGGCCGCGCGGCTCGCGCCGGGATCGAGGAACAACCGGTCGACGCGGGCTTGAACCGATGCGGCGTCGTCGTTCATGGAAGTCTCCCGGGGGCGAAGGCGGTTTCCCGCACTTCCGCCGCCGCTCGCCCGCCCCTCCTGAGTTTACGGGCTTAGAACACGCGCGCGTACACGCTGCACGAGCGGCAGATCTCGGGCGGCTCGTCGCTGTCGAGCCGGCGCCGGAACTCCTCGTACGCCGGGCCGTTCCAGACCGCCGCGACGCCGTCGCGCGCCACGCTGCCCAGCGCGGCGCGGGCGGGGGTGGCGGTCATGCAGCACGGCATCGCGGTCCCGGCGGAGGTGATGTAGGGCCCCTGCCAGGGCCAGTCGCAGCGCGGGCGGCCGGGGGTGGC
>JASLGJ010000380.1 GCA_030150085.1 Candidatus Elarobacter sp.
TGCTGAGCGAGGCCCGCGACGCGGCCGGCGAGCTGCTCGGCGAGGAGCGCATCGCGGCCCTGTTCGCGGACGGCTCGGGCGACCCGCAGACGCTCTGCGACCGGCTGCTCGACGCCGCCACCGCCCACAGCGGCGGGGTCCAGGACGACCTGGCGATCGTGGCCCTGCGGGTGGTCAAGGACGACGAGACCAGCCTGGCGCTGCCGTTCAGCCCGCTCGGGCAGTCGGCGTAAGGATTCCGAGCCTGCGCAGGACCGCTTCGAGCGGCACCGGCCGGCCGGCCTCCGATGGACTCGGCGCGCGCGGGTCGAAGGGGGCCGGGTCGTGCTGGCCCGTCGTATCGTTCCCTGTCTGGACATCAAGAACGGCCGGGTCGTCAAGGGCGTCCGCTTCGTCGACCTGAGCGACGCGGGCGACCCGGTCGCCCTGGCGCGCCGCTACGAGGCCGAGGGGGCCGACGAGCTGGTCTTCCTCGACATCACCGCCACGGTGGAGGGCCGCCAGGCCACCCGGGCCGTGGTGCGCGCGGTCGCGCGCGAGCTGACCATCCCGTTCGCGGTCGGCGGCGGCGTGCGCGGGGTCGAGGACGTCAACGACTTATTGCGGGCGGGCTGCGACAAGGTGAGCATGAACTCGGCCGCGGTGCGCGACCCCGCGCTGGTGGCGAGCGCGTCGCGCCGCTTCGGCGCGCAGTGCGTGGTGGTCGCGATCGACGCCCGCCGCGCGCCGCACCAGCCCTCGGGCTTCGAGGTGGTGGTCGACGGCGGGCGCACGGCGACCGGGCGCGACGCGGTGGCCTGGGCGGCGGAGTGCGAGCGCCTCGGCGCGGGCGAGCTGCTGGTGACCTCGATCGACCGCGACGGCACGCGCGACGGCTTCGACCTGCCGCTGACCCGCGCGATCCGCGCCGCCTGCGACCTCCCCCTGATCGCCTCGGGCGGCGCGGGCGCCATCGCCGACTTCGTGAACGTCTTCCGCGAAGCCGACGCGGACGCCGCGCTCGCCGCTTCGCTGTTCCACTACGCCGAGCTGAGCATCGCCGACCTCAAAGACGCGCTGGCCGCCGAGGGCATCACCGTGCGGCGCGAGCCCGTCGGAGCGAGCGCGTGAGCGTCGCCGACGTGCGCTGGGATGCGAACGGGCTGGCGCCGGTGGTGATCGCCGACGCGGCGAGCGGCGCGGTGCTGACGCTGGCGTACGCCAACCGCGAGGCGCTCGAGCGCACGCTGGCCAGCGGCTCGACCTGGCTGTGGAGCCGCTCGCGCGGCGCGCTCTGGAACAAGGGCGCGACCTCGGGCCACACCCAGCGCGTCGTCTCGGTCGCGCTCGACTGCGACGGCGACGCCCTGCTGTACCGCGTGATCCCCAACGGCCCCGCCTGCCACACCGGCGCCGCGTCGTGCTTCGGCCAACCGCTGCCGCTCGCCGCTACGGCGAGCGCCGATGCCGCAGCCGACGCGGCGGCGCATGCCGATGCGACGTCGCATGCGAGCGCGACCGCCGCCGGTGCCGGCGCGACGGCGAACGGCGAGCCGGGCGCGGCGTTCGCGCGCGCGGTGGGCGAGCTGGCGCGCGTCATCGCCGACCGCAAGACCAATCCGGTCGAAGGCTCGTACACCGCCAAGCTGTTCGCGGGCGGGGTGGACCGGATCGGCAAGAAGATCGGCGAGGAGGCGACCGAGGTCGTCATCGCGGCCAAGAACGCCGACAAGCGCGAGCTGGTGTGGGAGACGGCCGACCTGCTCTACCACGCCCTGGTGCTGCTGGCGGAGCGCGGGGTGGCGCTCGACGAGATCGGAGCGGAGCTATCCCGGCGCGCGCGGCCAAGCGCCTAACGGCGGGCGACGCCGAGCGCGTGCCGGCGCGCGAAGCGCCGGCTCGTTCCGCGCGCGCCAAGCACGGCCTGGCCGGGCTGATCGGGATCGGGCCGGAGACGGCGGCGAAGTTCGCCGAGCTGGGCGTGCGCGCACCCGACGACCTGCTGCGCTACGTGCCGCGCGCCTACCTCGACTGGCGCCAGCCCGTTCCGATCGCCGCGCTGCGCGAGGGCGAGGCGGTCGTCGTGGGCCGGGTCGTGCACGTCAAGGAGCGCAAGGGCCGCTTTCCGCTCGTGACCGCGGTGCTGGAGGACGACACGGGCCGGGTCGAGGCCAAGTTCTTCGGCCGCACCTACCTGTTCGGCAAGCTCGCCGCGGGCGACCGGCTGTTCGTCGCCGGGCGGGTCACGCGCGCCGGGCTGCTGCCCGAGCTCAACGTGACCAACCACCGCACGCTGGGCGACGACCAGCCGTTCGAGGGCGAGATCGTGCCGGTCTACCCGGCCAGCAAGGAGCTGCCCTCGCGCGCGATCCGGGCCGCGATCGGCAAGAACCTCGAGCGTTTGATCGCGCAGCACGGCGACGCGCTGCCGCCCGCGCTGGTGCGCCGCTTCGGCTTCCCGCCGCTCGACCAGGCCTGGCGCGAGGTCCACGCCCCGCGCGACCCCGAGGCCCGCGACCGCGCGCGCCAGCGCATCATCTTCGACGAGTTCTTCGCCATCGCGCTGGGCGCGGCGGCCAAGCGCGCGCGGCGCGAGGCCGAGGGCGGGGCGCGCGCGCTGACCGTGCCCGACGGGCTGTGGGACGCCTGGCGCGCGCAGCTCCCGTTCGCCCCGACCGGCGCGCAGCGGCGGGTGATCGAGCGCATCTGGGCCGACATGGCGCGCACCGCGCCGATGAACCGCCTGCTGCAGGGCGACGTGGGGAGCGGCAAGACGCTCGTCGCCGCGGCGGCGATCGTGCTCGCGCACCGCAACGGCGTGCAGTCGGCGCTGATGGCGCCGACCGAGATCCTGGCCGCGCAGCACGCCGCCAAGCTCGCGCCGCTGCTGATGCCGTTCGGCGTCACGGTCGAAGCGGTGTTCGGCTCGCTCGGCGCGCGCGAGCGGCGGCGCGCGCAGGACCGCATCGACTCGGGCGAGGCGGCGCTGGCGGTCGGCACCCACGCGCTGCTGACCGAGAGCGTGACGTTCCGCGAGCTGGGGCTGGTGGTGATCGACGAGCAGCACCGCTTCGGGGTCAACCAGCGCCTGCGCTTGCGGGCCAAGAGCGGCGCGCCGCACACCCTCTCGATGACCGCCACGCCGATCCCCCGCACGCTCGCGCAGACCAAGTACGCCGACATGGACGTCTCGATCATCGACGAGCTGCCGCCCGGCCGCACGCCGATCCGCACCTTCGTGCTGCGCGAGAGCCGCAAGACCCAGGCTTACGAGCTGGTGCGCAAGAGCGTCGCGCTGGGGCGGCAGGCGTACGTCGTCGCGCCCGCCATCGACGCCTCGGACTCCGCCCTGACCGGCGCCCTGGCCGAGGCCGAGCGCCTCCAGAAGCGCGTCTTCAAGGACCTGCGGGTGGCCGTGCTGCACGGAAAGCTGCCCGGGCGGGAAAAGGACGCCGTCATGGAGCGCTTCAAGCGGGGCGAGACCGACGTGCTGGTCGCCACCACCGTGGTCGAGGTCGGGGTCGACGTGCCCAACGCCTCGGTGATGGTCGTGCTCGACGCGCAGCGCTACGGCCTCGCGCAATTGCACCAGCTGCGCGGGCGGGTCGGGCGCGGGGTGGCGGAGTCGTTCTGCATCCTGGTCGCGCCCGACGACGCGGGCGAGGTCGAGCGCCTCCACGTCTTGGAGGAGACCAGCGACGGGTTCGAGATCGCCGAGGCCGACCTGCGCCTGCGCCGCGCCGGCCAGCTCGCGGGCACCGCGCAAGCCGGCGACGCGGGCACGATCGGCGACATCCAGGACGACTTCGCGCTCTACATGCGCGCCAAGGAAGCCGCCGACGCGATCGTCGCCGCCGACCCCGCGCTGCGCGCGCCCGAGCACGCCGCGCTGCGCCGCCTGGTCGAGACCGGCGACGAGTACCGCGTCTCGCTGGTGACCGCGTGAGGGCGGTGGCGGCGAGCGTCGGGTTCGGCTTCGACTTCGACCACACGCTCGGGGTCGACAACGGGCTGGAGAAGCAGGCCTTCTACCGCTACGCGGCCGAGCTGGGGCACCCGCTGAGCAGTGCCGACGCGGAGGCGTCGCGGCGCATCGACGACGCGCTGGCGCGCGCGCGCAGCGGCGCGATCTCCGTCGACGACGCGGTGCGCGCGTTCTTCGCCGGCATCGCGCCGGGGGCGAGCGGGGCGCGCTGGCGCGAGATCTGCTTCGAACTGGTGCCCGAGCTGGTGCGCCCGCTGGAGGGCGCGCGCGAGCTGCTGCGCGGCCTGCGCGTGCGCGGGATTCCGAGCGCCGTCCTGACCAACGGCTGGACGCCGCTGCAGCAGCGCAAGATCGCCCGGGCCCTGGGCGCGGACGCCCCGGCGGCGATCCTGGTCAGCGACGAGCTGGGCGCCCTCAAGCCCGATCCGGCCGCCTTCGCCGCGCTGGTGGCCGCGCTGGGCCTCCCGCCCGAGCGGGTCTGGTACGTCGGGGACAACCCGGCCGGCGACGTGGGGGGCGCGCTGGCGGCCGGCCTGCGCGCGGCCTGGTTCGACTGGGAGGGCTTGCCGTATCCCCAGGACGTTCCTGCGCCGACCCTGCGGATCGGCCGCCTGCGGGAGCTCGAGCGTCTGGTCGAGAACGCGAACGCTCCATAACTCGCTTATGGGAACGCTGACGATCACCGGTGGGACGCTGCGCAGCAGGCGCGTCCCGACGCCTCCGGGCCGCGACGTGCGACCGACGCCCGCGCGGGTGAAGGAAGCGCTGTTTTCGATCCTGGGCCCGCGCGTCGGCGACGCGCGCGTGCTCGATCTGTTCGCGGGCACCGGGGCGCTGGGCTTCGAGTCGCTCTCGCGCGGCGCGGCCCACGTGACCTTCGTCGAGCGCCACCGCCCGACCGCCGAGGCCCTGCGCGCGACCGCCCGCGCGCTGGGCGTGGCCGACCAGGTCGCGGTGTTCAACGCGCCGGCCGAGCGCGCGGTGCGGGCCGTCGAAGGGCATTACGACCTGGTCTTCGCCGACCCGCCGTACGCCCAGCCCTATCCCGCCGCGGCCTTCGCGGCCCTGCGCGCGCGCGGCGCGATCGACGCCGCGACGACCGTCGTCTACGAGCACGCGGCGCGCACGGCGCCGCCGGCCGATCCCGCCATGCAGCTCGAGCGCGACGCGCGCTACGGTGAGGTAGCCTTGTCCTTCTACCGGCCCCAGGCATGAACGGCAGCGCGAACGTGGAGCACTCCGCGATCTACCCCGGCTCGTTCGACCCGATGACGCGCGGCCACCTCGACGTGATCGAGCGCGCCGCGGCGATCTTCGACCGGGTCGTGGTGGCGGTCGTCGTCAACCCGCAGAAGCGCGAGCCGCTCTTCACCCTGGCCGAGCGCGAGCGAATGATCGAGGCCGCCGTCGCGCACCTGCCGAACGTCCGGGTGGTGCACTTCCGCGGGCTGCTGGCCGACTTCGTGCGCACCGTCGACGCGACGGTGATCGTCAAGGGCCTGCGCGTCGTCTCCGACTTCGAGAGCGAGATGTCGACCGCGCTGATGAACCGCTCGCTCTCGGGCGTCGACACGGTGTTCCTGCCGAGCGACCCGCGCTGGTCGTTCGTCAGCTCGACGCTGGTCAAGGAAGTCTACAACCTGGGCGCCGACGTGGCCGAGTACGTCCCGCCCGCCGTGCTCGCCGTGATGCGAGCCAAACGCCCCGCCCCCGCGCCCGCCGAAGCCTAGGAGGTCCGCCATGTCCGTCTACCGAGTGATCGACAAGCTCGAAGCGTCCGTGAAGCAGGGCACCGTGTTGCCGCTGGGTTACCGCGTCGTGAGCGAGGAGCGGCTGCTCGAGCTGATCGAGAAACTGCGCGCCTCGCTGCCCGAGGAGGTCGGCCGGGCGCGCACCATCGCCCAGAACGGCGACCGCCTCGTGCGCGACGCGCAGGAGAAGGCCCAGGCGATCGTCAGCGAGGCCTCGCAGGCCCAGAACCAACTGGTCGACGAGCAGGAGATTGTGCGCCGCGCCCGCGCCACGGCGGAAGTCGTGCTGCGCGAGGCCGAGCAGAAGGCCCAGCGCGTGCGCGACGGTGCCGACGCCTACGCAGCCTCCGTGCTGAGCGACCTCGACGCGCGCCTCTCGACCGCGCTGGGCTCGGTGAAGAAGGGCATGGAAGCGCTGACCGGCGCCCGTGCCGCGGCGGCCGCACCGCCGTCCGCGCCGGCTTCGGCACAGTCCGGCTCGCTGGCCGAGGCCGCGGCGAAATCCAAG
>JASLGJ010000461.1 GCA_030150085.1 Candidatus Elarobacter sp.
AGCCCGCCCCGGTGCGCGCGAGCGCCGCGCCGCCGACCAGTGCGCCCACGGCCGCGGTCGTGGCGGCGGCGACGCCGGCCGCGGCGGAGCGCGAGAGCGGCCTGGGCAACTTCGGCGAGAGCTACCCGGCCCGGCCCATGCCCGGCATGGTCGACGCGCTGCGCGCGAAGGCGCCCCGCCTGGTCGCGCACGTCACCGTCGACGAGAGCGGCCACGCGACCAGCGTGGTGGTCGTGGCGGGGGTCGACGACGCCGCGCTGCGGGCGGAGATCACCCGCGCGCTGCTCGCCGCGACCTACATCCCGGCGAGCTGCAACGGCCTGAGCTGCACCCAGACCTTCGACCTGCGCGTGTAGTGGGTTCGGCTGCGCCGAACCCGTCGCGTTCGGCCTGCGGCCGAGCCGCCCAATCGATAGTTAGGTTTTCTCGATGTCGAAGGGGACGCCGAGCTCGCCGGCCAGCTTCTCCAGCTCGTTCCAGACCTTGACGTGCACCGGCACGCCGTGCTCGCGGTTGTGGAGGGTCTTCTCGTGCTCGATCTCGCCCGCCACGTAGATGCGGTCCTGGCCGGGCGACTTGGCCGAGTCCTTGAACGCGCGCAGCTCGTCGTCCATGTCGGTCTTGAACTGCTCGACGTCGCGGAAGCCGTCGATCTTGAAGGCGGCGAAGAAGTGCGAGATCTTGCCCGGCTGCGGATCGTCGGCCGGACCGGGCAGGTCGCGGCCGAACGCGCCGCCCGAGAGCACGCCGCACAGGATGTCGACCAGCAGGCCCAGGCCGTAGCCCTTGTGGCCGCCGCTGTCGACGCCGTAGCCGCCCAGCGGGAGCAGCGCCCCGTCGAGCCCGGCCCGCGGGTCGAGCGTCTCGTTGCCCGCGGCGTCGATCGCCCAGCCGGGGCTGAGCTGCCGCTCCTTGCGGCCGTAGACCTCGAGCCGCCCGCGCGCCACGGTGGTGGTCGCGAAGTCGAGCACGAAGGGCGGCTCGTTGCGGGCCGGGATGGCGAAGGCCAGCGGGTTGGTGCCCAGCATGATCTCGCGCCCGAAGGTCGGCACGCCGTAGCGCACGCTGTTGGTCGAGGCGATCCCGATCATGTCGTGCTCGAGCGCCAGCATCGCGTAGTAGCCGGCGATGCCGAAGTGGTTGGAGTTGCGCACCGCGCCGAAGGCCGCGCCGGTCTCCCGGGCCTTGGCCAGGACGCGCTCCATGGCGCGCTTGGCGGCGGGATGCCCCAGGCCGTTGCCGGCGTCCACGACCAGCGAGGTGGCGGTCTCGCGGACGGTCGTCGTCTCGGGCCGGGCGGCCGTCTGGCCGGCCCGCAGGCGCCGCACGTAGTACTCTTCCAGCCGCGCCACGCCGTGGGACTCGATGCCGCGCAGGTCGGCCGCGACCAGGACGTCGGCCACGATCGCCGCGTCCGCGGGGGCGACCCCGGCCTTCTCCAGGACGGTCGTGACGAACCGCTTGAGCCGGGGCTCGGCGGAAAGCCGGTACTCGGACGTGATGACGTCGGCCATGCCGGTAGTGTACCCCGGCCGGCGCGCCGAACCTGTGAGCGATGACGACGGCGGCGTTCGACGCGGGCCTGCTGGACGCGCTGCGGGCGGCGGTCCCGGGCGGGGTGCTGACCGAGCCCGCCGACCTGATCGCCTACGGCTTCGACGGCACGTTCTACGAGCGCACCCCGCCCCTGGTCGTGCTGCCCGCGTCGACCGCCGAGGTCGCGGCGGTGCACCGCCTGGCGAGCGCGCGCCGCAGCCCCCTCACCCCGCGGGCGATGGGCAGCGGCCTGTCCGGCGGCGCGGTGCCGCGGGACGGCAGCATCGTGCTGGGCGTGGCGCGCATGGACGCGATCCTGGCCATCGACGAGGTCGACCGGGTGGCGGTGGTGCAGGCCGGGGTGATCAACGCCCGCCTCCAGGCCGATGTCGAGAAGCGCGGCCTGTTCTACCCGCCCGATCCGTCGAGCCTCAAGCAGAGCGCGATCGGCGGCAACGTGGCCGAGAACGCCGGCGGCGCGCGCTGCCTCAAGTACGGGGTGACCGGCGACTACGTGCTCGCGCTCGAGGTCGTGCTGCCGGACGGCACCGTGATCCGCACCGGCGGGCGGACGGTCAAGAACGTCACCGGCTACGACCTGCGCCGGCTGTTCACCGGCGCGGAGGGCACGCTGGGCACGATCACCGAGATCACCCTCAAGCTGCTCGCGAAGCCCAAGCACGCGCGCACGGCGACGGCGGTGTTCGAGCGCATCGAGGACGCCGCGAACGCGGTGACGGCGGTGATGGCGGCGGGCATCCTGCCGACCGCCATCGAGGTGCTCGACCAGCTCACCATGCGCTGCGTGGAGGAGAACCACCCGATCGGGCTGCCGCTCGACGCCGACGCGCTGCTGATCTTCGGCGCCGACGGCAATTACGAGGCGGCGGTGGACGACGAGATCGCGGCGATCGGCGAGATCGCGCGCGCGCACGGTGCGCGCGAGGTGACGGTGGCGCGCGACGCGGCCGAATCGGAGCGGCTGTGGAGCGCGCGGCGCGGCATCTCGCCCGCGCTGGCGCGGCGCCGGCCCAACAAGCTGGGCGAGGACGTCTGCGTGCCGCGCCGCGCGATCGCGCCGCTGATCGCGCGGGTGCGCGAGATCGCGGCCCGCCACGCGCTCGAGATCCCCGTCTTCGGCCACATCGGGGACGGCAACTTGCACCCCAACATCCTGTGCGACAAGCGCGACCGCGCGGAGATGGCGCGCGTGCGCGCCGCCGCGACCGAGATCTTCGAGAGCGCGGTGGAGCTGGGCGGCACGCTCTCGGGCGAGCACGGCATCGGCCTGCTCAAGAAGCAGTTCATGGAGCTCGACGTCGGGCCCGACGCGCTGGCCGTGATGCGCGCGATCAAGGACGCAATCGACCCGCTGGGGATCATGAACCCGGGCAAGGTGTTCCCCGCCCCGGGCGGGGCGGGGGCGTTCGAGCTGTGAGCGGCGGCGCGCTAGTGGTCGGACTTGTCCGAGCCGGGCGTGACGTGGACTTCCTTGACGTGCGTGTTGCCGCCCTTGTTCAGGCAGACCACGTCGACGATGGTGCCCTTGGCGTCGCTGCCGACGACGGAATAGCTCTGGATCGTCTCGCCGTTGCCGCACGGGTTGCCGGGATCGACGTCGCAGCCCTGCGGGATGGTGATGGCGGCGATGATGGGGAGCGCGAGCAGCAGACGCAACTGAGGAGACCTCCGGAAAAGAGAAGTGGTTCTCTTCCGGTTCGGTCGTCTGCCCGCAGGCTTTAGCAAGCGAGGCGTGCCGGGGCGACTCTTTACAGTCGCGTCCCGTTCGCCTCGCCGCACGCGCGGGGCAGGAGCGTGCCGGGGCGTCCGATACAGCAGGCAGCGTGGCCGTCATCCTCGCCCTGGACCAAGGCACGACCAGCTCGCGCGCGATCGTCTTCGACCGCGCCGGGCAGGTGGTCGCGTTCGACCAGCGCGAGTTTCCGCAGCTCTTCCCGCGCCCGGGCTGGGTCGAGCACGACCCGCTCGACATCTGGACCTCGCAGCTCGAGGTGGCGCGCGGCGCGCTGCGCAACGCGCGCTTGTCGGCGGCCGACGTGGCGGCGATCGGGATCGCCAACCAGCGCGAGACGACGGTCCTGTGGGAGCGCGCGAGCGGCAAGCCGGTCGCGAACGCCGTCGTCTGGCAGGACCGCCGCACCGCCGAGCTGTGCGCGCAGCTCGAAGCGCGCGGCGTCGGCGAGCTCGTGCGCGCGCGCACCGGCCTGCTGCTCGACCCGTACTTCTCGGGCACGAAGATCGCCTGGCTGCTCGACAACGTCGCAGGCCTGCGCGCGCGAGCCGAGGCGGGCGAGATCGCGTTCGGCACGGTCGACGCGTGGCTGATCTGGAACCTCACCGGCGGCAAGCGCCACGTCACCGACGTGACCAACGCCGCGCGCACGCTGCTGTTCGACATCCACCGGCTGGCCTGGAGCGACGAGCTGCTCGCCGCGCTGAACGTCCCGCGCGCGCTGCTGCCCGAGGTGCTGCCGTGCAGCGCCGACTTCGGCACCACCGCGGTCGAGCCGTTCGGCGGCGCGATCCGGATCGCGGGCGCCGCGGGCGACCAGCACGCCGCGCTGGTCGGCCAAGCCGGCTTCGCGGCGGGCGTGGCCAAGAACACCTACGGCACCGGCTCGTTCATCCTGCTCAACACCGGCGCCGCGCCGGTGCGCAGCGAGCACGGGCTGCTGACCACGCTCGCCTACGCGCTCGAGCCCGGGCGGGCGGCGTACGCGCTCGAGGGCTCGGTGTTCGTCACCGGCGCGGCGGTGCAGTGGCTGCGCGAC
>JASLGJ010000245.1 GCA_030150085.1 Candidatus Elarobacter sp.
AGGCCGCGCTCGACCGAGAAGGCCGGGATCTCGGCCAGGTCGAGCACGTAGCGCAGGCGCACCGCACCGTCCGCGGTCGTCACCCGGACCAGGTGGTTGGTGGTGAAGTTGCCCAGCGGGTGCGCTTGCGCGGCTCGGGACCCGGACAGCAGGAGCGCCACCGACGCCAATAGCGCTACGACGGCGCTCGTGAGCCGCATGCTGCGACCGTGCCCAGGCCCCGAACGAGCGAAACGTGATCCCAACGAACCGAACTCCTTGCGCGCGCGGCCGGCGCGAGCGCGACTTCGCCGACACAACGCGGGCCCGGCCGCGCGGGATTGCGAGCGCCTGGGTTTGCTCCCGAGCAAGCGAGGGTAACTCCGGGCCGAGAGGGAGGGCCGCGTTCTGCACGTAGCCATCGGCTGGTGAGCGCGATCGACGAGCGGCGTCTGGCCGCACCGCTGCGGCTCCTGGTGGCGGCGAGCCGCGAGCTGTCGGCCTCGTTCGACTGCGCCCAAACTCTGGCCGTGGTCGGCCGGCTGGTCGTTCCCTCCTTCGCCGAGGGTTTCGCGGTCGACGTCGACGAGGGCGAGATTCGCACCACGCTGGCCCAGACCGGGCGGCTGGACCAGACCGCGCGCCAGATCCCGCTCGTCGCGCGCGGCCGGACCCTGGGCCGGATGCGGGTCGGGCGCGACCGCAGCGCGGCCGACGCCGAGGTCGACCTGTGGGCCGAGCTGGCCCTGCGCATCGCGACCGCCCTGGACGCAGCGCAGATCTACGCCCGCGAGCACCACGTGGCCGACACCCTGCAGCGCGCGCTGCTGCCCGAGCGGCTGCCGGTCGACGACCGGCTGGCCTTCGACGCGGCCTACCTGCCCGGCGCGAGCGAGGCGATCGTGGGCGGCGACTGGTACGACGCCTTCCGCCTGCCCGACGGGCGGATCGCGTTCTCCATCGGCGACGTGGCCGGGCACGGCCTGCGGGCCGCGATCGTGATGGGCGAGGTCCGCCAGGCCTTCCGGGCCGCCGCCCTCAACCCCAACTCGCCCTCGCTGGTGCTCGAGCGCGCCAACACGATCGTCAACATGCGCGCCAACCCGGTGATGGTGACGGCCCTGTTCGGCATCGTCGACCCGCGCGACGGGGTGTTCACCTACGCCTGCGCCGGCCATCCCGCCCCGCTCCTGGCGCTCCCCGGCGGGACGGTGCAGATCCTGCCCAAGGACGGCCTGCCGCTGGGCATCCTCGACGAGGTCGGGGCGAGCGACTGGACCTTCACCCTGCCGCCGGGCGCGCTGTTCGCGCTCTACACCGACGGCCTGATCGAGTACTCGCGCGACGTGATCGAGGGCGAGGCGCGGCTGAGCGAAGCGCTCGCCGCGGCCGCCGCCGAGCGCGGCCCCGACCCCGCCCAAGCGCTGCTGGAGCGGGTCTTCGCCGCGCAGGGCAACACCGACGACGTCGCGACCCTGACCGTCGCGCTGGCCGACGTGCCCGACCCCGCGTTCGGCTGGACCTTCACCGCCCTGCCGCTGGCGGTGCCGCTGGTGCGGCGCAGCTTGGAGCGCTACGCGCGCTCCCTGGGGCTGGACGAGGACGCCTGCTTCGCGCTGCTGACCGCCACCGGCGAGGCCGTCGCGAACGCCGTCGAGCACGCCTACGCGGGCGCGCCGGGCGTGGTCCGGGTCCAGGCGCAGGCGGGCGAGGACCTCCTGACCGTCACGATCGAGGACGAGGGCAAGTGGAAGCCGGCCCAGCGGCGCGACGAGCGCGGGCGCGGGCTGCCGCTGATGCGCGCGCTGATGGACGGGGTCGAGATCCGCACCCACCAGACCCGCACCGAGGTGCGGCTCACGATGGCCCTGCGCGCGGGGGCCGCCCCGCTCTAGAACGCGTCGTGCGGGGTACGACCATGAGCATGCTCGCCGGAACCGCCGAGAAGAACCGCTTCATCAACTCGCTCGCGCCGACGACCCGGGCCTTGATCGAGACGCGCCTGACGGTCCACGGCGGTGCGATCGGCGACGTGCTGCAAACCCCCGACACCCCGATCGACGCGCTCTGGTTCCCGCTCTCGGGGCTGGTCTCGACCCTGCGCCCGCTCGAGAAGGACGGGATGGTCGAGGTCGACGCGGCGGGCGCGGAGGGCTTCGTGGGGCTGGAGCTGGTGTTCGGCTTGCGCAGCACGCCCGACACCTGGCTCGTGCAGTCGCCGGGCCGCTTCGCGCGCCTGGAGGCGCAGGTCTTCGCCGACGCGCTCGAGCGCGACGTGATGCTGCGCGAGGCCGCCCGCCGCTACACCGCCACCGTGATGGCGGTGCGCGGGCAGTGGGTGGCCTGCAACGCCCGCCACACCATCGAGCAGCGGCTGGCGAAGTGGCTGCTGGTCACCCGCGACCGGGTCGGGGACGAGATCCAGATCACCCAGGACACGGTCGCGATGATGCTCGGCGTGCGGCGCGCCAGCGTGGTGACCGTGCTGGGCCGGTTCGTCGACGAGGGCGTGGTCGGGCACGGCTACGCCCGGGTGCGCATCCTCGACGGCACCCGCCTGGCCACCCTGTCCTGCCCCTGCTACGCCAAGGCCTCCGCGCTGCTGCGCGGCGCCAAGTAGGCGATCCCCGCCGCGCCGAGATCGGCCCGCATCGCGGCCGCGATCGCGTCCCAGGTCGCCGCGCGGGCCTTCTCCGCGCCCCGCGCGCGGCGCGCCGGGTCGGCCTGCCGGGCCTGCTCCACCAGGCGCACGAAGGCGGCCCGATCGGGCGCGACGTGCACCACGTCGGCGTGGTCGGCCACCACGTCGGCCACCGCCGTGCTGACCACCGGGCGGCCCGCGGCGAGGTACTCCAGGGTCTTGGTCGGCGAGATGTTCTCGGTGTGCTCGTTGAGCGCGAACGGCATCAGCGCCACGTCGAAGCCGGCCAGCAGGGCCGGCAGCTCGTCGTATCGGCGCTTGCCCAGGTAGGCGATGTTGGCTCGACGCGGCAGCGCCGCCTCGTCGATCTTCACCACCGGACCGACCAGCGCCACCGTCGCCTCGGGGTAGGCCTCCGCCAGGGCGGCGACCAGCTCCAGGTCCAGCCGCTCGTCGACGACCCCGACGTAGCCGAACACCGGCCGCCCGGCGAAGGGCGTGAGATCCGGGTGGGGCGCGCTGTCCAGGGCGCGCGCGAAGTGCTCGACGTCGACCCCGCTGGGGTAGCAGCGGGCCCGCGCGGTGCGCTCCTCGACCGTGCGGTGGAGCGAGCGCCCGCCGGTGAAGACCAGGTCGGCCCGCCCCAGCAGCTCCCGCTCGCGCGGGGCGATGCGCGGGTCGGCGTGGGCGAACTTCGCCAGCTCGTCCATCTTGTCGAACACCAGCGGGGCCCCGGGGAAGGCGTCGGCCAGGGCCAGCATCATCGGCGTGTAGAGCCACACCAGCGGGCGGCGCGCGCCGACCAGGCGCCGCACGGTCGCCAGGGCGCGCTCGTCGAGCGCGTCGCTCGGCGGGGCAGCGCGCCGCGGCGTGACGACGACGATCCCGTCGAGCTCGCGGACCAGGTCCGCGTCGTCTTCGCCCGGCGCGCCGGCGAGCGGCTCCTCGAGCACGATCACGGAAACGTCGCGCGCCGCGCGCGAGAGCAGGTGGTTGGGGCGCTGCCAGACGCCTTGCCAGCGCAGGTGCAGGCCGACGACGACGACTTCGACAGGGTGCGAAATGGTAACGTCTCCTCGTGTGTAAGGGGGAAGCAAGCGGCGTTATGGGCCAGGGGCTCGGGTACAGGCGGGTTACCCAACTAGGAAGCATCAGTCGACCGCGGCATGGGCCGCGGCGGAACGGACCATGGTGTACGAGTATCTCGTCGTAGGAGCCGGGCTCGCCGGCAGCACGATCGCCGAACGCCTCGCCAGCCAGCTCGGCGCGCGGGTTCTGGTGATCGACAAACGGCCGCACGTGGCGGGCAACACGCACGACCCGCTCGATGAGAACGGGTTGCGCTACCACCAGTACGGACCGCACATCTTCCACACCAACGCGCGCCACGTCGTCGAGTACCTCAGCCGTTTCACCGCGTGGACTCCGTACGAGCACCGGGTGCTGGCCCGGGTGGACGGCCGGCTCGTCCCGATCCCGATCAACCGCACCACGATCAACCGCCTCTACGGCCTCGAGCTCGGCTCGGCCGAAGTCGAGGCGTTCCTCGCGGCGCGCGCGGAGCCGCAGGCGCGCATCGACAACTCCGAGCAGATGATCGTCTCGCGCGTCGGGCGCGAGCTCTACGAGAAGTTCTTCCGCGGCTACACGCGCAAGCAGTGGGGGCTCGATCCCTCCGAGCTCGACGCGACGGTGTGCGGGCGCATCCCGACCCGCACCAACGACGACGACCGCTATTTCGGCGACGCGTTCCAGGCCATGCCCGCGGCCGGCTTCACCGCCATGGTCGAGAAGATGCTCGCGCACCCCAACATCGAGGTCGTGACGGGCTGCGACTTCCAGTGGATGCTGGACCGCGCGCGCTTCAACCACGTCGTCTACACCGGCCCGATCGACGAGTACTTCGAGTACAAGTTCGGCAAGCTGCCCTACCGCTCGCTGCAGTTCGAGTTCGAGACCGTCGACGCGGCCGAGCGCGGTCTGCCGGTCGGCTGCGTGAACGAGCCGGCCGAAGGCGTGCCGTTCACCCGCACCACCGACTACCGCCACCTCACCGGGCAGGCGCAGGCCAAGACGATCCTGGGCCGCGAGTACCCGCGCGCCGAGGGCGATCCCTACTACCCGATCCCGCGCCCGGACAACCGCGAGCTGTACCGCAAGTACGCCACGCTGGCCGCCGCGCAGCGCCACGTCACCTTCGTCGGGCGCCTGGCCGAGTACAAGTACTTCAACATGGACCAGGCCGTCGCGTCGGCCCTGGTCGCGTTCGAGGAGCTGGCCCGCACCGCGGCCGTCGCTTCCTGACGAGGACGGTATGCTGCCGGAGATCTGGGCCTCGCCCGAACCGACGTTCGCGCGAATCGACCGCGTGCGCACCCGCGACCAGCTGCGCGAAAGCGGGCACGAGGCGCGCGAGAGCGACATCGACCTGCTGGCCGGCCTGGGCATCGCGGCCGCCCGCTATCCCGTGCTGTGGGAGAAGGTCGCGCCGCACCACCCGCAGGTGCGCGACTACGGCTGGGCCGCGCGCCGCCTGGGCGCGCTGGCCGAGCGCGGGATCGAGCCGATCGTCACCCTGCTGCACCACGGCAGCGGCCCGTTCTACACCAGCCTGGTCGACCCGGCGTTTCCGCACCTGTTCGCCGAGTACGCCGCCGCGACCGCGCGCCGCTTTCCCTGGGTCAAGCGCTGGACGCCGATCAACGAGCCGCTCACGACCGCGCGCTTCGCGACCCTGTACGCGACCTGGTACCCCAACCGCTTCTTCGACGACGCGGCCTTCGGGCGCGCGATCGTCAACGAGGCGCTGGGCTTCGCCTGGGCCGCGGAGCGGATTCGCGAGGTCGTTCCGGACGCGGCGTTCATGCTGACCGAGGACTTGCAGAGCTTCACCGCCGCCGACGAGGGCGTCGCCGCGTACGTCGCGCACAAGGGCGAGCGGATGTACCTGTCGTGCGAGCTGCTGCAAGGGCGCGTCGCCGCCGGGCACCCCATGCACCGCTACCTGACGCAGACCTGCGGCATCCCGGCGGGCGAGCTGGCGCGGCTCGAGCGCAACCCGCAGCCGCCCGACGTCATGGGCTGGAACTATTATCCCAACTCGGAGCGCTGGCTGGAGAGCGACGGGCACGGCGGGCACCGCAACCTGGGCGTCGTCGACATCGCGCCCGAGCGGCTGGACATGCGCGTCCTGCTGCGCGCCGCGCACGCTCGGCTGGGGTTGCCGTTCGCGCTCTCGGAAGTGCACGTGCTGGGCAACGAGCGCGAGCGCGCGCGCTGGCTGCTGCAGCGCTTCGCCGACGCGCGCGCGGTGAGCGCGCAGGGCGTTCCGATCGTCGGCTTCGGGGCTTGGGCTGCGTTCGGGATGGTCGACTGGACCTCGCTGCTGTGCCGCGAGGAGCGCTGCGCGGAGGACGGCGTGTTCACCTTCGCCGGCCCCGCCGGCACGCCGCGCCGCACCTTGGTGGCCGACGTGCTGAGCGCGCTGGCCCGGGGCAGCGTTCCCGAGCTGCCGGCCGAGGAGGCGTGGTGGGAGCGCGCGCGCAGCGCCGTTGCCTGACGCGCTGCGGCTGAGCAACGGCGTGGTCGAGCTCGGCATCCCGACCGGCCACGGCCCGCGCGTCGCGCACTACGGCTTCGCGGGCGAGCCCAACGTGTTCGGCGACGGGGCGGGCGCGCAGCGCGCCACGCCGCGCGGCCTGTGGCGCGCGTACGGCGGGCACCGCCTGTGGGCCGCGCCCGAGCGCTTTCCCGAGAGCTACACGATCGACGACGAGCCGCCCGAGATCGCGAGCGACGGCGCCCGGCGGGCGCTGCTGCGCCAGGCGCGCGACCCGCTCACCGGTCTGCGCAAGACGCTCGAGCTGGAGCTGGCGCCGGATTCGAGCGAGGTGCGCGTGCGGCACGGGCTGGCCAACGAGGGCGACGCGCCGCTGCGGGTGGCCTGCTGGGGGATCACGGTCGTGCGCCCGGGCGGCGCGGCGCTGATCCCCAACCTCGTCCCGGCCCCGCAGCCCGAGGCGCTGCTCCCGGCCCGAACGCTCGCGCTGTGGCGCTACAGCGACCTGAGCGACCCGCGGGTCGCGTTCGGGCCGCGCTTCACCCGCCTGCGCTGCGACCCGGCCCACCCCGCGCCCAACAAGCTGGGCGCGGCCTGCGAGCGCGGCTGGTTCGCGTACGCGAACGGCGGCACGGCGTTCGTGGTCCGCGCGCCCTACGACCCCGCCGCGGCCTACCCCGACCTGGGCTGCTCGGTCGAGGTCTACACCGAGGGCGGCTTCTGCGAGGTCGAGACGCTCGGCCCGCTGACCGACGTCCCGCCCGGCGGAAGCGTGAGCCACGAGGCGCGCTGGTCGCTGGTGCGCGTCGGCGCCGCGGACGACGGGTCGCTCGCGGAGGCGCTGGGAAAGCACCTCGCACCGTGAACGACGACCCCGATCCCGGCCTGGTCAAGGACGAGATCGTCCTCCCCGACGGCCGCTACCTGATCTACTACACCTTCCCCGCCGACGAGCCCGACGAGGGCGCGGCCCCGTGAGCGAGCTGCGCTGGAACCCGCTGCAGCGGGAGTGGGTCGCGACCGCGACGCACCGCCAGGAGCGGACGTTCTTTCCGCCCGACGACTACTGCCCGCTCTGTCCCACCAAGCCGGGCGGCTTTCCGACCGAGGTCCCCGCGCCGACCTACGACCTGGTCGTGTTCGCCAACAAGTTCCCCTCGCTCCAGCCGCACCCGCCGCCGCCCGCCGTGGCGGGCAGCGCGCTCGAACCGGTCGCGCCCGCGCACGGCGCGTGCGAGGTCGTGCTCTACACGCCCGACCACCACGCCACGCTGGCCCAAGCCCCGGTGCGCCGGATCGAGCATTTGGTGCGGGTCTGGCGCGAGCGCACCCGCGCGCTGCTGGCCCGCCCCGACGTCGAGCACGTCTTCCCGTTCGAGAACAAGGGCGCGGCGATCGGCGTCACGCTCACCCACCCGCACGGCCAGATCTACGCCTACCCCTTCGTGCCGCCGGTCGTGGCGCGCGAGATCGCGAGCGCGCAGGCGTATCGCGACGCGCACGGCGGCTGCCTGTTCTGCGCCGTGCGCGCGCAAGAAGAAGAAGACGGCCGGCGCGTCGTCGCGCGCGAGCACGGCTGGGTGGCCTACGTGCCGTTCTTCGCCCGCTACCCTTACGAGACGCACCTGGTCGCGACGCGCTGCGCGCGCACCCTGCTCGACCTCGACGGCGACGAAGTGCGCGGCTTGGCGCGGCTGCTCAAGCGCGTGCTGGTCGGCTTCGACGCGCTGTTCGAGCTGTCGTTCCCCTACATCATGGCGCTGCACCAAGCGCCCAAGGGGGACGCGCCCTACCACCTGCACCTGGAGCTCTATCCCCCGCTGCGCAGCGCGAGCCGGCTGAAATACCTGGCCGGCAGCGAAGCGGGCGCGGGGATGTTCATCAACGACACGCTGGCCGAGGAGAAGGCGGCCGAGCTGCGCGCCAAGGTGCCGCCCGGGTGATCGAGCTCAACGGGCTGCGCGACGCGTTCGCCGAGCTGAGCGCGCGCCCGCCGCGCTTCTTCCGCGCGCCGGGGCGGGTCAACCTGATCGGCGAGCACGTCGACTACAGCGAGGGCTTCGTGCTGCCGCTGGCGATCGACCGCGCGACCGTCGCCGCGGCCGCGCCGCGCGAGGACCGCACCGTGCGGGTCCGCTCGCTGGCCACCGGCGAGACGGCCGAGTTCTCGCTCGACCAGCCCGACCCGCGCCCGCGCGGCAGCTGGCTCGACTACGCGCAGGGCGTGGCGCTGGCGCTGGCCCGGCGGGTGCCGCTGCGCGGGGCCGACGTCGCGCTGCGCACCACGGTGCCGATCGGCGCGGGCCTGTCGTCGTCGGCCGCGTTCGAGCTGGCGGTCGGCCTGGCGCTGCTCTCGGCGGCGGGCGCGGAGCTGGAGCCGCGCGAGCTCGCCCACGCCGCGCAGGAGGCCGAGAACGCCTTCGTCGGCTTGCGCAGCGGGATCATGGACCAGCTCGCCTCGGCGCTGGGGGTGCGCGACCACGCGCTGCTGATCGACTGCCGCAGCGAGGACGTCACGCCGGTGCCGCTCCCGTCCCAGGCCGCGCTCGTCGTGGCCGACTCGGGCGTCAAGCACGAGCTGGCCGGCTCGGCCTACAACGAGCGCCGGGCCGAGAGCGAGGAGGCCGCGCGCCGGCTGGGCGCGCGCACGCTGCGCGACGTGTCGATCGCCGAGTTCGCCCGGCGCGGCGCGCTCCTGCCCGAGCCGCTGCGGCGCCGCGCGCGCCACGTCGTGGGCGAGAACGCGCGCGTGCTGGCCACCGTCTCCGCGCTGCGCAACGGCGACCTGACCGACGTCGGGCGGCTGATGAACGACTCGCACGACGCGCTGCGCGACGACTACGAGGTGAGCGCGCCCGAGCTCGACCTGCTGGTCGAGGCCGCGCGGCGGGTGGACGGCGTCTACGGCGCGCGCATGACCGGGGGCGGCTTCGGCGGCTCGATCGTGGCTTTGGTGCGCCGCGACGCGAGCGCGGTCCTGACCCGAGCGCTGGAGTCGGCGTACGCCGCGCGCTACGGCCGCAAGCCGTCTGTGACTCAGGTTAACGCTGCCGACGGAGCGGCACCGATCGGCTGAGCCCGGCGTTTGGTAGGGGAGGCTAAAGTGACGGCGCGCCCGTGCCGATGCCTTTGAAGACCTCCGAGCGAGAACGATCGTGGCTGTTGCGTTTCCAAGGCCGCTCTTCGCGGCATTTCCCGCCAAGTACCGCAACCCGGTACAGCCGGGCGACTTCCCCGATCCGAGCGTCATCCGGATCGGGGACCGTGATTTCTACGCCGTCACCACGTCGACCGACTGGGCGCCGTACTTCCCGATCTTCCACTCGCGCGACCTGGTCAACTGGAACCTGGTCGGACACGTCTTCGCGCGCCGCCCGGACTGGTGCGCGGGCAACTTCTGGGCCCCCGACTTCGCCCTGCGCGAGGGCCGCTTCTACGTGTACTACACCGCGCGCCGCAAGGACGGGCCGCTGTGCGTCGCGGTCGCCACGGCCGAGCGGCCCGAGGGCCCCTACACCGACCACGGCCCGCTGATCGGCCAGACCTACGGCTCGATCGACGCCATGCAGGCCGACGACGAGCACGGCGCGCCCTGGCTGCTCTGGAAAGAGGACGGCAACGCGCACGGCAAGCCGACCCCGATCTGGGCCCAGCGGCTCTCGGCCGACGGGCTGGTGCTGCTGGGCGAGAAGGTCGAGCTGCTGCGCAACGACGCGCCCTGGGAAGGGACGCTGGTCGAGGCGGCTCACGTGATCCGGCGCGACGGCTGGTTCTACATGTTCTACTCGGGCAACGCGTGCTGCGGCGAGGAGTGCTCCTACGCGGTCGGCGCGGCGCGGGCGCGCTCGCTGAGCGGGCCCTGGGAGAAGTGCCCCCGCAACCCGGTCCTGGCGAGCAACGAGGCCTGGCGCTGCCCCGGCCACGGCGCGCCGGTCGCGGCCTGGGACGGCAACTACTACTACCTCTACCACGCCTACCAGGTGCGCGGCGACGCGATCTACGTCGGCCGCCAGCTGTGCCTGGACGCGATCGCCTGGGACGCCGACGGCTGGCCCTCGATCAACGACGGCCAGGGGCCCAGCCGGGTCGCTCCCGCGCCGTTTCCGCTCGAGCGCCAGGCCCCCCGGCAGACCCGCTGGCGGGCCGACTTCGGGGCCGCGCTCGACCGCGGCTGGCAGTGGCCGCAGTCCAACCCGCCCGGGGTCGAGCTCGAGCGGGGCGCGCTCGTCCTGAGCGCCGTGCACCAGCGCAAGAGCGGCGACCCGCTGGCCGCCGTGCTGGGCCGGCCGATCACCAGCGGCGACTACACCGCCCAGGCGGTGGTCGACGCGCGCCGCCAGGCGCCCGGCATGCTGGCCTCGCTGTGCGCCTACGGCAGCCACAAGGACGCGCTGGGCATCGGGGTCCGCGGCGGCGAGGTCGTCGTCTGGCGCCGGCGCGGCGGGCGGGTCGTCGAGCTGGCCCGCAGCCCGGTGCGAGCGGGCAAGCTGCACCTGCGCTGCACGGCGCTGGCCGGACGGACCTACCGCTTCGCCTTCAGCCCGGACGGCCGGCGCTGGACGAACCTGGGCGACCGCATCGACGGCTCCTGGCTCCCGCCCTGGGACGCCGGGGTGCGGATCGCTCTCGCGGCCGGCGGGGCGGGCGGGGCCCAGGCCCGTTTCAGCGCGCTCGAGATCGTGCCCACCCCGGCCCCGGTCACCCGGCTCGGCGAGCGGGTCTCCAGGCGGGCTCGGCTGGCCGCGCTGCTCAGCCGCGCCGCCGCGTCGGCCGGGCTGGCCGCCCGGCCGGGCTGAGCGGTCTTTCGTACGCTGGGAGCAGACGAGCAGGCGTTACCCGGCGCGACGGCCGGGTAAAGACCGGAGGTGGGTCGCTCTGATGCCCACCGGTACGGCTCACGGACGGCCCGCAGCCGCCGGCGCTTCTTCGAGCGTGCGGCGCCTGCGGGCCCGGTTCCGGGCCGAACCGACCCTGCTCGAGGACGCGACATGGACAACTTGGTGCTCTGCCCCTGCGGCCACAACCTGACCCAGCACGACTACGCCGGCTGCTCCGGCGACCGGCTGCGCCGTTGCGGCTGCGAGCGCGACCGCCACGCCGCGCTCGAAGCCGCGGTCGACAGCGTCCGCACGGTCCCGGTCCTGTCGAACGGCTACAACGGCCGCTCCAACGACGCCGCCTAGGGGGCGGCGCGCGGGCGAGCCCGCCCGGCGGGCCGGGCAGCGGCAATCACCCTTGACAGCCCTTGTCGAGCGGTGATAGGATACGGCCCTATGCCCCTCGGCGGATAGCGGCATATCGGATGAGCGAGGCACCCTCACTCAGGTGGGGTTGACCTTGCCCTTTTCGCATTTGTCCTCCCCGAGCGCGCGTGAGCCCACGCAGAGAGAACCCCCTAGAGCAGTATGGCGACGAAGACGACGGCGGACAAACCCAAGACGACGCGCAGCCGCAAGAAGACCGAGGCGGCCCCCGCGCCGGCCAACGGGTCCTCGGCGACGACCGCAGTCAAGCAAGAGAACATCGCGAGCGCGAGCTTCCACGTACCCGAGGAAGCCTTCACCGTCGAGCTCCCGGAAGACCCGGGCCCGAAGCGCCAGCGCCACTCGTTCGCGAAGATCACGGACGTCCTCAACCTTCCCGACCTGATCGAGCTGCAGAAAGCCTCCTTCAAGTGGTTCATCAACGATGGCCTCAAGGACGCCTTCGAGTCGATCTCGCCGATCAAGGACTTCACGGGCAACTTGGTGCTGGAGTTCGGCGAGCATTCGCTCGGTGAGCCCAAGTACACGGTCGAGGAGTGCCGCGAGCGCGACATGACCTACAGCGCGCCGCTGCGCGTGCGCGTGCGCCTGATCACGGCGGAGTCGGGCGAGATCAAGGGCATCCCGGACCAAGAGATCTTCATGGGCGACTTCCCGCTCATGACGGACAAGGGCACCTTCATGATCAACGGCGCCGAGCGCGTGATCGTGAGCCAGCTCGTCCGCTCGCCGGGCGTCTACTTCCTCGCGGACAAGGACACCAACAACCGCGACACCTACAACGCCACGATCATCCCCAACCGCGGCGCCTGGATCGAGTTCGAGACCGACAACGGGACGAAGAACGACGAGACCGAGGGCACGATCGGGGTCCGGATCGACAAGAACCGCAAGATCTACGCGACGACCTTCGTGCGCGCCCTCTCGCGCCCCGACCTGGGCTACGACTGGGAGAGCGACGAGGCGATCCTGGCCTTGTTCGACAGCAGCCCGCTGATCGCGAACTGCCTCGAAAAAGACAAGGACATCAAGACCAAGGAAGACGCGCTCAAGGAAATCTACAAGAAGCTGCGTCCCGGCGAACCTGAGAACGCGGAAAACGCCGAGAAGCTGCTCGAGTCGCTGTTCTTCGATGAGAAGCGCTACGATCTCGCCGGCGTCGGCCGCTACAAGCTCAGCGGCAAGCTCGAGAAGGAGTACGTCGCGGCCAAACTGTCGATCCCGCCGATCGACAAGAAGGCGCTCACGCGCGACGACATGATCTCGGTGATCCGCCGGCTGATCAAGGTCGCCACTCGGCA
>JASLGJ010000467.1 GCA_030150085.1 Candidatus Elarobacter sp.
GCGCAGCGCGGCGCCGCGCGCCGCGCAGGCGCGGGCGAAGGCTTCGACCGTAGGGGGCTGGCGCCCCGACGCGCCGATGAGCGATCCGATGAGGCGGTCGCGGATCTCGGCGGCGGCATCCAGCGCGAGCGGGTGCGCCAAGGGCAGGACCGCCGCGATCGCCTCGGTATCGGGCAGGTGCGGGCGGCGCCCGCTGTCAACGATCGTGCCGAAGCAATCGAATACGACAAGGGTCGGCATGTTTGAACGCGTCAACGTCATTGGTTCGAGCGGTTCGGGAAAGTCCTTCGTCGCCTCGGCCTTGAGCCGCCGCCTGGCGCTTCCGCTCGTCCGGCTCGACGAGCTGCGCCACGGGCCGAACTGGAGCGACGTTCCCGAGCCGCTGTTCCGCGCGCGGGTCGCCGCCGCCGCCGCGGGCGAGCGGTGGGTGATGGACGGCAGCTACCCGTCCGTTCGGCCCGCGATCTGGGAGCGGGCGGATACGGTCGTGTGGGCCGATCTGGACTTGCCGCTGGTCATGTGGCAAGTCGTCTCCCGCTCGCTGCGCGATTGGATCACGCGCAACGAACCGATCCCCGGCAACCGCGAACGGCTGCGCAACTTCGTCCAGCCGTGGCATCCCATCCGCTGGGCGTGGTCCAACCACGCCCGTTTCCGCGCCCGCGAGCAGGCCTGGCTCGCCGACCCGCGCTGGGCGCACCTACGCGTCGTTCGGCTGCGCTCGCGCGCCGAGGTCGACGCGTTCCTCGCCGGGCTGCCGTCCCTGGCGCGCGCGTAGCGCCGCGCGCGCCGGCCGAACGATCTTCGTCGAGCCCGTCACGACCACCAGGTCGTCGCGCGCGGGGCCCGCGAGCGCGAGCTCGAGCGCCTCGGCGACCGTGCGGCTCAGCTCGACCGCGGGCACGCCCGCCGCGAGCGCCGCCCGGACGCTCGCCGCGCCGTCGTCGACCTGGGGGCGCAGCGGGACGACGATCAGCCGGCCCGGCCGCAGCCGGACCAGCGGCGCGAGCAGCGCCTGCGCGTCCAGCGGGCGCCAGACCGCCACGACCGCCGTGTGCAGGCGCCGGCCCGGGTAGCGCTCGGCCAGCGCCTCGGCCAGCGCCGCCATCCCGTCGGGGTTCTTGGCCGCGTCGAGCACGAGCACGGGCGCGGCCGAGAGCAGCTCGAAGCGCCCGGGAGCGGCGGGCGCCGCGACGACGCGGCGCACGACGGCGTCGTCGATCGGCGCGCCGAGCAGGGCCTGCGCGGTCGCGACCGCCAGCGCCGCGTTGTCGCCCTGCCAGCGCCCCGCGTGGCGCAGCTCGAGCGCCCGGTACACGCGGCCGGGGACGAACAGGTCGAGCGCGCGGCCGGTCGCGGTCGGCTCGTCGCGGGCCACGCCCCAGTCGGCATCGCGGCGCCAGATCGCCGCCGCACCGCTGCGCAGGAACGGCTCGCACAGCGCGGGATCGGTCTCGCCCAGGACCAGGTGGGTGCCCGGCTTGACGACGCCCGCCTTCTGCGCCGCCACGTGCGCGAGCGTCGGCCCGAGCAGATCGAGATGGTCGTGCTGGACGTTGGTCACCGCGGCGACGGCGGCGTCGGCCGCGCTGGTCAGATCACGCCGCCCGCCCATCGCCACCTCGAGCACCGCGACGTCGACGTGCTCCTCGGCGAACCACACGAAGCACGCCGCCAGCAAGACCTCGTGGTAGGCGAGCGGAACGCCCAGCGCCGCTTCGGCCTCCGCGATCCGGCGGAGCAGCGCCGCCATGCGGCTCGGCGGCACGTCGACCGGCCAGCGCAGGACCGGCAGGGCGGGGTCGCAGGGGCCGGGCTCGTCCTCCGCGGAGCGGTCGATGTAGCGCGCGACCCGCGCGCCGGAGTGCCCGGCGGTCGCCGCGGCGAGCAGCTCGCTGATCGTGCGGGACGTCGAGCTCTTGCCGTTCGTTCCCGTGACCTGCACCAGCTTGGCGCGCCGGTCGGGCCGTTCCAGGCGCTCCAGCAGCGCGATCATCACGTCGATCGTCGGCAGCCCGTCGGCCTCGATGCGGCGAGGCGGAAACATCTCGTGGCCGGCTAAATACTCGAGGGCTCGAAACCGCTCCACCTGCGCTGCGTCCTCAGGAGTTTCCGCGATACCAGACGGAAGTGTTTTTCAGTGCCGATCGCCGGAGGCTCGCTTCGGTGGGCCGGCGCGGAACCATCCTCGACCGGTCCGGGCGCGGCGGAGATGACGCTCGCGGAAGCGCCGCCCAACCTGCGCCCGCTGTCGGCTCCGCCGTTCGTGCGGCCCGAGCGCCGTCCGCCGCACTGCGTCTACCGCTCCGCCGCCCTGTCGCACTACGGCCCGCCCCAGATCGAGCACATCCGCGACGGTCTCGGCGTGCGCGTGCACGTCGACCTGCGCAGCGACGCGGAACGACGGCGGGACGCGGAGCGCGCGAGCGGCGGCGGCCACGGGCTCGAACGCGTCATCCACATCCCGATAACCACGCACGCGACGCCGCCCGGGGCCGTGCCGACCGGGCCCGACTACGTCGAGTACTACACCGCGATGCTGGGCAACGCGGCGGCCTTCGCGCGCGCGTTCGTCGCCGTGGGCGAGCACATCGAGCGCGGCGTGCTGTTCTCGTGCTCGCAGGGCAAGGACCGGGCCGGCTTGCTGGCCGCCGCCTTGCTCGAAGCCGCGGGCTGCTCGCGCGAGACGATCCTCGCCGACTACGCCCGCAGCATGCCCGCGATCGCGCGCAGCACGATCGTCGGCCCGCGCGATTGGGAAGCTCTCGGCCTCGAAAGCGAGGTCTACCTGCGGCGCTTCCGGCTGGGCGACGCGCCGCTGCGGCTCCTGCTCGAACGGCTCGACCGGCAGCGCACGAGCCTGGTCGGCTGGTTTCGCTCGCACGCGCCCGACGGCGCGGCCTTCGATGCGGTCGCCGCTCGTCTCGCCGCGCCGGGCAACGGCATCCAGGCTGCTTCGCGGAGGGATCGCCCCGATGGAAATCTATAAGCGCTTTCGGTTCGAAGCGGCGCACTATCTGCCCCACCTGCCCGACGCGCACAAGTGCAGGCGCATGCACGGCCACTCGTTCGAGGTGGAGCTGCGCCTGCGCGGCCCGGTGGACGACTGGCTGGGCTGGGTGGTCGACTTCGCCGACGTCAAGCGGGCCTTCGCGGGGCTGGAAGAGCGCTTGGACCACCGCCTGCTCAACGAGGTGGAAGGCTTGGAGAATCCCACCAGCGAGAACATCGCGCGCTGGATCTGGCGGCACGTCGAACCGGAGCTGTCCGGCCTGAGCGCGGTCGTCGTGCGCGAGACGTGCACGGCCGGGTGCGTCTACTCGGGCGATCAAGA
>JASLGJ010000081.1 GCA_030150085.1 Candidatus Elarobacter sp.
CCGCCTTTGGACCGGCGACGCCACCGGCCGCGTCGCCGCCCTGGTCACGCGCTGAGAGCATCCGGTGACGGGGCGAGCGCGGCGGTGCCGCGCTCGCCTAGACCACGTGGAAGATGCGGAAGAAGAGCAGCGTCGTGGTGAGCGCGAGGAGCGTGCCGGCGACCAGGCCGAGCGTACCGCGATCGTTCGACGCGATCATCGCCGTCGGAATCGCCATGCTCGCCGACACGAGGGCGAGCAGTACGCAGAGCAGCCAGCGCACGCGTCAGACCACGTGGAAGACGCGGAAGAACAGCAGCGTCGTCGCGAGCGCGAGCAGCGTCCCGGCGATGACCTGGAGCACCGTGTGCGCGCGCAGGTAGACGCGCGACCAGCCGACCAGCGGGATCAGGACGTAGAACGGCGCCGGGCGGTCGCCGAACAGCACGCTCAGCGCGATCAGCGGGGCGGTGATGCCCAGCGCGTGGGTCGAGATCTTCCAGTAGCGGGTGATCCACTGGACGATCAGCAGGCTGGCGGTGTAGCCGGCCATCGAGGCGATCATGATCGCCGGCGCGCGGATGACCCACAGATCGAGCGCGCCCAGGGCGAAGAAGACCACGAAGGCGATGAAGACCCGCTCCCGCTCGGTGCGGATCGACATGTCGAGGTCGGAGATGCGGTCGGTGGCGTAGAGCCAGAAGATGAACAGCATCGGCGCGATCGAGGTGAAGAACGCGCTGTTGAAGAGCAGGATCCAGAAGTCGTGCGAGTCGCGCGAGCGGGCGCCCGCCAGAATGACGAACAGCGCCAGCGAGGTGACGAAGGGATTGCAGACCGTGGACACGATGCGCGCGACGTCGGTCCAGACGCGCTTGCGCACGCGCAGCGCGGTCGGCGGGGAGTGGGGGGCCTGCACCGGGCCGGGCTTTCGGGCCGGCTCGTCGAACACCCCCGAATGATCCTCGAGCGCATCGCGTCGCCCGCCGACGTCAAGCGTCTGACCCGGCCCGAGCTCGACCAGCTGGCCCAGGACGTGCGCCAGACGCTGATCCGGGTCTGCGCGGCGAACGGCGGCCACCTCGCGCCCAACCTGGGCGTGGTCGAGCTGACCATCGCGCTGTTCCGCGTGCTCGATCTCCCCCAGGACAGCATCGTGTGGGACGTCAGCCACCAGAGCTACGTCCACAAGCTGCTCAGCGGGCGCGCCGGGCGCTTCGCCTCCCTGCGCCAGGGCGGCGGGATCAGCGGCTTCTCGATGCGCAGCGAGTCGGAGTTCGACGTCTTCGGGGCCGGCCACGCCTCGACGTCGATCTCGGCCGCGCTGGGGATGGCGACCGCGCGCGACCTCGCCGGGCGCGCCGACACGGTGGTCGCGATCATCGGCGACGGGGCCCTGACCGGGGGCCTGGCCTACGAGGCGATCAACAACGCCGGCCTGCTCAAGACCAACTTCATCGTCGTGCTCAACGACAACGAGATGTCGATCGCGCCCAACGTCGGCTCGATCGCCTCGTACCTGGGCGTGCTGCGCTCCAAGCCCCTGTTCACCCGCGGGCGCGAGTTCGCCAAGGGCGTGCTCGACCACGTGCCGCTCGGCGACGCCGCGCGCAAGGCCCTCTCGACCGCCGAGCTGGCGGCGATGCGCTTCGTCTCGCCCGAGCACAAGGCGCCGGTGATCTTCGAGGAGATGGGCTTTCGCTACATCGGCCCGGTCGACGGGCACGACCTCGACGCGCTGGTCGACGTGGTCTCCAACGCGCGCAAGATTCCCGGCCCCGTGCTGCTGCACGTCAAGACGGTCAAGGGCAAGGGCTACGAGATCGCCGAGAGCGACAGCCGCACGTTCCACGGCGTCGGGCCGGGTGTGTACCACCCCGACGAGGGCAAGCTGGAGAAGAAGGCCTCGCCCCGGCCGACCCACGCGCAGGCGTTCGCCGACGCGCTGATCGGGCTGGCCGAGCGCGACCCGCAGGTCGTCGCGATCACCGCCGCGATGCCCGACGGCACCGGCTTGGCGAAGTTCGCCAAGCGCTTTCCCGAGCGCTATTTCGACGTCGGGATCGCCGAGGCGCACGCGGTCTGCTTCGCCGCCGGCACCTCGACCAAGGGCCTCAAGCCGGTCTGCGCGATCTACTCGACCTTCCTGCAGCGGGCCTACGACCAGGTCGTCCACGACGTCGCGATCCAGAACCTGCCGGTCGTGTTCGCGCTCGACCGGGCCGGCTTCGTGGGCGACGACGGGCCCACGCACATGGGGCTGTACGACGTCGCCTACTTGCGCACGCTGCCCAACCTGACCGTCATGGCGCCCCGCAACGAGCACGAGATCGGGCCCATGCTCGAGCACGCGCTCGCGCTGGGCGCGCCGGCCGCGCTGCGCTACCCGCGCGGCTCGACCAGCGGCCGGCACGACGAGCCGCTCGCGCCGCTGGTCCACGGCCGGGCCGAGCTGCTGCGGCGGGGCGAGAACGTGGCGATCCTGGCCCTGGGCAACACGGTCGACGTCGCGCTCGACGCCTACGCGCTGCTCGAGGCCGAGGGGCTGCGCCCGACCGTCGTCAACGCCCGCTTCGTGGTCCCGCTCGACGAGACGCTGCTGATCGAGCTGGCCGAGACGCACCGCCGCTTCATCACGCTGGAGGAGCACAGCCTGGCGGGCGGGTTCGGCTCGGCGGTGGTCGAGGTCGTCAACGACCGCGGCCTGGCCGTCGCGGTCGAGCGGATCGGGGTCCCCAACGTCCTGGTCCAGCACCATAGCCAGGCCGCCCAGCGGGCCCAGATCGGGCTCTCGGCGGAGAACGTCGCGGCCCGGGTGCGCGCCCTCGCCCCCAGCCAGACCGCCTGATCCGCCAGGAACTTCCCCCGAGGCCAGCCAAGCCCGGGCGGTTCTTTTCCCCGAAGGAGTCCCTATCGTGATTCCCGCGCTGCTTGCGGCCGTGACGACGGCGGCGCCGGCCGCCGCCAAAGCGGCGGCGCCCGCCGCCAAGGCGTCCATCGCCCCGCTGACCCTGCCGCCGAACTTCACGTTCGACACCACCCCGCACTCCGCGCTCGCGCTGAAGTTCCCGTGGCTGACCCACACCTTCGCGGGGCTGTTCATCGTCGCGGGGATCCTGCTGATCGCGCTGCTCGCGATCCAGACCACCAAGCAGGAAGGCCTGAGCGGGACCCTGGGCGGGCGGGTCGAGTCGTCGACCCGGCGGCTCGGTCTCGACGCCCAGATCGCCCGCGTCACCGGCACCGTCGCGGTCGCCTTCGTCGTGGTCGCGACGATCATCAGCCTGTCCGGGATCTAGCGCATGGCGCTGTTGGAGGTCCGCGACCTCAAGACGACCTTCCGCACCGAGGACGGCACCGTGGCGGCCGTCAACGGGCTCTCGTTCGCGGTCGAACCGGGTTCGACGCTGGGGATCGTGGGCGAGTCGGGCTCGGGGAAATCCGTCACCTCGCTCTCGATCATGCGCCTGCTGGCCCAGAACGGGACGATCGAGCGCGGCCAGATCCTGTTCAAGGGCGAGAACCTGCTCGACAAGAGCGACGCCGAGATGCGCAAGATCCGCGGGCGCGACATCGCGATGATCTTCCAGGACCCGATGACCTCGCTCAACCCCGTGCTGACGGTGGGCGAGCAGATCGCCGAGGCGACCCGCCTCCACCTGGGCCTGTCGAAGAAGGACGCGCTGGCCAAGGCGCTCGACATGCTGCGCCTGGTCCGCATCCCGGCCGCCGAGAAGCGGCTGCGGGACTACCCGCACCAGTTCTCGGGCGGCATGCGCCAGCGCGTGATGATCGCGATGGCGCTCTCGTGCGACCCCGCGGTGCTGATCGCCGACGAGCCGACCACCGCGCTCGACGTCACGATCCAAGCCCAGATCATCGAGCTGATGAACGAGATGCAGTCCCGCCTGGGCTCGGCCATCGTCCTCATCACCCACGACCTGGGCGTGGTCGCCGAGACCTGCGAGAACGTGCTCGTGATGTACGGCGGCAACATGGTCGAGTACGGCTCGGCGCGCGACATCTTCGAGAACCCCAAGATGCCCTACACCCGAGGGCTGCTGGAATCGCTGCCGCGGCTGGACCAGGCCGGCGACCGGCTCGTCCCGATCGACGGGCAGCCGCCCAACCTGCTGCGCATGCCCTCGGGCTGCGCGTTCGCGCCGCGCTGCCGCTACCGCATGCCGATCTGCGACGAGCCGGTGCCGCTCTACGACTTCGGCGGCGGGCACGTCGCGCGCTGCTACCTCTACGACGAGCGGGCCGAGGGCCAGAAGCCGGTCGAGACCGAGAACGCGCCGCGCATTCCCGACAGCGCGGTCGCCAAGATCCCGCAGGTGGCGAAATGACCGCCCCGCTCTCGGCCAACGGCGCCGTGACGGGCCGCGGGAGCGACAACCTGGTCGTCGTGCGCGACCTGCACAAGTACTTCCCGATCACCGCCGGCATCCTGCAGCGTCACGTCGCCGACGTGAAGGCGGTCGACGGGATCGACTTCGAGATCCGGCGCGGCGAGACGCTGGGGCTGGTGGGCGAGTCCGGGTCGGGCAAGACCACCGCCGGGCGGGTCATCCTGCGCCTGGCCGACGCCACCAGCGGGAGCGTGACCTTCGACGGCCGCGAGCTGGTCGGGCTCTCGCGCGGCGAGCTGCGTCCCCTGCGCAAGGAGATGCAGATCATCTTCCAAGACCCCTACGCGAGCCTCAACCCGCGCATGACGGTCGGCTCGATCGTCAAAGAGCCGCTCGAGATCCACGACATCGCCAAGGGCAAGGCGGCCGACACGCGGGTCCAGGAGCTGCTCCGGCTCGTCGGCCTGCAGCCGTAC
>JASLGJ010000524.1 GCA_030150085.1 Candidatus Elarobacter sp.
CTGATGAACACGCTGGGCTGCCTGGACCGGCCCAGCACCGGCACCTACCGGCTCGACGGGATCGACGTCTCGACCCTGGGCGACGACGCGCTGGCGGCGATCCGGCTCAAGAAGCTGGGCTTCGTGTTCCAGGGCTTCAACCTGCTGGCGCGCACCAGCGCGGTCAAGAACGTCGGCCTGCCGCTGTTCTACGCCGGGCTCTCGACCCGCAAGCGCAACGCCCTGGCGGCCGAGCGGCTGCGCGAGGTCGGCTTGGGCGACCGGCTCGAGCACAAGCCCAGCGAGCTCTCCGGCGGCCAGCAGCAGCGCGTCGCCATCGCCCGGGCGCTGGTCAACGACCCGGCCGTGCTGCTGGCCGACGAGCCCACCGGCAACCTCGACTCCGAGACGAGCGAGGAGATCATGGGCCTGTTCGCCCAGCTCAACGCCGCCGGGCGCACGATCATCATGGTCACCCACGACGAGGACGTGGCCGGGCACGCCAAGCGGATCGTGCGGGTCAAGGACGGCCGGATCGTCGACGACAGCGCGAAATCTTAGAGCCCGGGGAAAAATGCCTCATCGGACGCCACCTCGGAGCGGTTGGGCCGGTAGAGGGTCACGTCCACCCTGTTTCACCCTGCCATAGGAGCAACCAGAACATCGTGAAGTCTCGCAGTGTCTTCGGGACCGCGGTCGTTGGGCTGATCGGCGCGATCATCGGAAGTTTCTCGATGATGCTCTTCGCGAGCACGCACTTCGCGGGCGTCGCCGGCCCCGGCGACACGCCGCCCTCCGTCAGCGCCGCCTCCCTGCCCACCAGCGGCACCACCGATCAGGACCGGATCGTCAACGCCGTCAAGCGCGTCGAGCCCTCCGTGGTCGCCCTTCAGGTCGTCGTGAACGGCACCCGGCTCGTCCCGGCCGATCCGATGTCGCAGTTCTTCGGCGGCGGCGGTCCGGTGATGCGCCAGCGGGTCGAGGAGCGGGCCTCGGGCTCGGGCTTCGTCTACACCCGCGACGGCCTGATCATCACCAACGCCCACGTCGTGCCCAAGGGCACCACCTCGGTGACGGTCGTGTTCAACAACGGCGACCGGGTCAAGGGCCGCGTCTTCTCCTCCAACCCGGCAACCGACTTGGCCCTGGTCAAGGTCGACGGCTACGCCAAGCTGCCGCCGCCGGTGGAGTTCGCCGACAGCAGCAAGGTGCTGGCCGGCCAGTGGGCGATCGCCATCGGCGAGCCGCTCGCGCTCCAGCGCTCGGTCTCGGTCGGCGTCGTGTCCGGCTTCAACCGCGACGAGCCGATCCAGAACGAAAGCGGGCAGCTCCAGCTCTTCCGCGGCCTGCTCCAGACCTCGGCCCCGATCAACCCGGGCAACTCGGGCGGTCCGCTGGTCGACTACGACGGCCGGGTGATCGGCGTCAACCAGTCGACCGCCGCGCCGCAGTCGGGCGCCCAGGGCATCGGCTTCGCGATCCCGGCTCAGATGGTCGTGCAGACCGCGCAAGTGCTCGCCAAGAGCCCGGGCAAGACGATCCAGGCCAACTCGACGGGCACCGGCAAGGGCTATCTGGGCGTCGCGGTCGCCAACATCGACAACAACGTCCGCACCCAGCTCGGCGGCTACCACGACGCCGGCGGCGTCGCCGTGGCGCAGGTTCCCGACGGGCCCGCCGCCACCGCCGGCATCGAGCCCGGCAACGTGATCCAGGCGATCAACGGCAAGCCGATCAACTCGCAGAAGGACCTCACCTCGACCATCTCCTCGATGAAGCCCGGCTCGCAGGTGACCCTGCGCGTGTGGGCCCAGGGCGTGCGCAAGAACGTCGCCGTCACGCTGGGCGAGCAGCCCGCCGAGGTCTACCTCCAGCAGCAGGACCAGCAGCAGCAGCAACAGCAGCCGTAAGCTCGGCGAGGGCCCACGACCCGCTGACGACCACGAACGCGCCCGGTGAACCCGGGCGCGTTTTTCGTCGCCGCCCGCAACCAATGTGCCAGCGAAACTGTCACAGCGAGGGAGTGGAACATCCGACCCCGGACGGCGTATGATAGACGACGCGTTCGTCCGCGGGCGAACCTCACAACCCTTGAGCCACGGTAAGCGGCAAGGCCCGATGGGTCGGCTTCGGTCGATCTGACGGCTGGTCCACGCGGCTCGGAAAGCGAGACATCAACTACATGGCTAAAGTGGTCGGCATCGACCTGGGGACGACGAACTCCGTCGTCTCGGTGATGGAAGGGCAGAGCCCCACCGTCATCGCCAACTCCGAAGGGTCGCGCACGACCCCGTCGGTCGTGGCTTTCACGAAGACCGGCGAACGCCTGGTCGGGCAGCTCGCCAAGCGCCAGGCCGTCACCAACCCCGACCGCACGATCAGCTCGATCAAGCGGTACATGGGCACGGACCATCACGTCAAGATCGACGGCAAGGACTACACGCCGCAAGAGATCTCGTCGATGATCCTCCAGAAGCTGGTCAACGACGCCTCGTCCTACCTCGGCGAGCGGGTGACCAAAGCGGTCATCACCGTCCCGGCGTACTTCAACGACGCGCAGCGCCAGGCGACCAAGGACGCCGGCCGCATCGCCGGCCTCGAAGTCCTGCGCATCATCAACGAGCCGACCGCGGCCGCGCTCGCGTACGGTCTCGACAAGAAGGGCTCCGAGACGATCCTCGTGTTCGACCTCGGCGGCGGCACGTTCGACGTCTCGATCCTCGAGGTCGGCGACGGCGTGTTCGAGGTCAAGTCGACCAACGGCGACACGCACCTGGGCGGCGACGACTACGACGTGCGCATCCGCGACTTTCTGGTCACCGAGTTCCGCAAGGAGCAAGGCATCGACCTGAGCGGCGACAAGCAGGCCCTCCAGCGCCTCACCGAGGCCGCCGAGAAGGCCAAGATCGAGCTCTCGGGCACGGTCCAGACCTCGATCAACCTGCCCTTCATCACCGCGGACCAGAACGGTCCCAAGCACCTCGACATGACGCTGACCCGCGCCAAGTTCGAGGAGCTCACGCAAGACCTCACCGACCGCTGCATCAAGCCGTTCCAGAACGCGCTGGCCGACGCCAAGCTCGACGTCTCGAAGATCGACGAAGTGGTGATGGTCGGCGGCTCGACCCGCATGCCCGTGATCCAGGAGCTGGTCAAGAAGCTGACCGGCAAGGAGCTCAACCAGTCCGTCAACCCCG
>JASLGJ010000533.1 GCA_030150085.1 Candidatus Elarobacter sp.
CGGGGTTGAACATGCGCTGCGGGTCGAAGCTGCGCCGGATCATGTCCATCGTGTCGAGGTCGTCGGCGCTGAACTGCTCGCCCAGGTAGCAGGCCTTGTCGTGGCCGACGCCGTGCTCGCCGGTGACCGAGCCGCCGTAGCGCAGGCAAACCCGCAGGATGTCGCCCGCGACCGCTTCGGCCGCCGCCTCCTGGCCCTCGATGCGCGCATCGTAGAGCACCAGCGGGTGCAGGTTGCCGTCGCCGGCGTGGAAGACGTTGGCGATGCGCAGGCCCTTGGCCGCGCCCAGCGCGGCGATCTCGCGCAGCACCGGCGCGATGTCCTTGCGCGGGATCACGCCGTCCTGGACGTGGTAGTTGGGCGAGATGCGGCCCACCGCGGCGAACGCGGCCTTGCGGCCCTTCCAGGCCAGCGCGCGCTCCGCTTCGTCCTTGGGCGCGCGGATCTCGATGGCGCCCGCGTCGCGCAGGTGCGCGCTCGCGCGGGCCGCGATCTCTTCGACCTCGGCGGTGACGCCGTCGACGTCCATCAGCAGGAGCGCGCCGACGTCGAGCGGCCAGTCGACGCCGGTCGCGGCGACGATGGCCTCGATCGCGAGCTGGTCGATCATCTCGATCGCGGCCGGGATGATGCCCGAGCCGATGATGCGCGAGACCGCGTCGCCCGCCTCGTCGGTGGAGGGGAAGGTCGCGAACAGCGTCTGCGTCTTCTCGGCGACGCGCAGCACGCGCACCAGCACCTCGGTGACGATCCCGGTCATGCCCTCGCTGCCGACCACCACGCCGACCAGGTCGTAGCCGAGCGGGTCGGGCTCGCCGGCCTGCGAGCCGAGCCGCACGATCTCGCCGTCCGGCAGCACCAGGGTCAGGCCCAGCGCGTGGTTGACGGTGAAGCCGTACTTGAGGCAGTGCGCGCCGCCCGAGTTCTCGGCCACGTTGCCGCCGATCGTGCAGACGCTCTGCGAGGACGGGTCGGGCGCGTAGTAGTAGCCGTCGGGCCCGAGCGCGCGGCTGATGTCGAGGTTGATCACCCCCGGCTGCACCCGCGCCGTGCGGTTGGGCAGGTCGATCGCGAGGATCTTCTTCATCCGCGAGAGGCCGATCAGCGCGCAGCCGTCGACCGGCAGCGCGCCGCCCGACAAGCCCGTGCCCGCGCCGCGCGGCACGACCGGCATGCCGTGCTCGCGGGCCAGCTTGACGCAGGCCGCGACCTCCTCGGTCGAGCCCGGCAGCACCACGACCGCCGGGCGGACGCGATAGCCCAGCAGCCCGTCGCACTCGTAGGTGCGCAGCTCCGAGGGCGCGCTGAAGGCGTGCTTGGCGCCGACGATCGCGGCGAAGCGCTCGTGCAGCCCGTGCGGGAGGACGGAAGGGGCGGTCGCGGTAGTCATGCCTGCTCCTGTGCGCCGGTGGGCGCGGGCGTCAGCCGCAAGACGGCGGCGCGGGCTCGCGCGATGTGGTGGGCGGTGCGCTCGGCGGCGGCCTCCTCGTCGTGCGCGCGCAGCGCGGCGAGGATGGCCTCGTGCTCGGCGACGGTCTCGCGCCGCCGCTGCGGATCGGAGAGCGAGAGGAAGCGGTGCGCGATCAGCTCCTCGCGCAGGTCGCTGAGCATCCGCTTGAGCCGCTCGCCGCCCGCGTTGGCCAGGATCACGTCGTGAAAGGCGGTGTCGTGGCGCTCCATCTCGGCCGGGTCGTCGAGGGCGGCCCGCATGCCGTCCAGCTCGGTCCCCATCTCGGCCAGGGCGGCGGAGCCGATCGCGCGCGCCGCGCGCCGGGCGGCGAGCGACTCGAGCGCCTCGCGGATCTCGAAGATGCAGCCGACCTCGCTGGGGTCGAGGACGCGCACGACGCTCCCGCGCAGCCCGCGCGGCTCGAGCAAGCCCTCGCTCTCCAGTCGCCGCAGGGCCTCGCGGATGGGGGTCCGGCTGGCGCCCAGCCGGGCCGAGAGGTCGGCCTCGATCACGGGCGTTCCGGCCGGCAGGTCGCCCGAGAGAATCGCCGCCCGGAGCTGGTCGTGGATGCGGTCCCGCAGCGGCAGCTCCCGGCGGAGCGGCTGCAGCGACTTCCCGTGCATGAAACCACGGTACCCGGCCGGGCCCGTGCCGTCAAGATATTGGATACCGTATCCCGTTGACGCAGCTCGCGAGCAGCGGTAGAATCATCGCATGGTGATGTTTGGGATACCGTATCCCATTTTCAAGGTGGGTATGCCCGCAGTGAAGGCGCGGCGGCCCTCGACCGCCTCGGTTCTCCCGGCCTCGGCTGCCGAGCGTGTCCGCGCCGGGATCGTGACGCTGGCCGTGCTGAGCGGGCTGACCTTGCTCGGCGATGCCCTGGCAAGCGCCCTCCACCTGCCCGTCCCCGGCCCGCTGCTCGGGGCGGCCCTGCTCGTCGCCTGGCTGGCCTGGCACCCCGCCCACGCTGAGGCCCTGAGCTCGGCGGACGGGCTGATCGCCGTCCTCCCGCTGCTGTTCCTGCCCCTGCTGGTCGAGGCGGTCGGGCCGCTGCGCGCGCTCGGGCCGGCCCTGCTGCCGGTCCTCGTCACCATGACCGCCGCCACCGTCGCCGCGCTGGCCGCGGCGGTCGCCGCCGCCCGGATCGCCGCATGGCTCTGCTCGCGCTCGCGCTGACCCTGGGGGTCTGGTTCGCCGCCACCCGCCTGCGCGGCGTGCCGCCGATCCTGACCGCCGCGGTCGCCTTGGCCCTGCTCGTCCCCGCGCTGCGGATCGAGCCCGCCGCGTACGCCCGGGGCGCGGCCCCGCTGGTCGCGCTGCTCGGCCCGGCCGTCGTCGCCCTGGCCTTGCCGCTGTTCCGCGAGCGGGCCGGGCTGGCGCGCCGGCTGGTCCCCGCCCTGGCGGGCATCCTGGCCGGCTCGGCGGCCGCGATCGTCTGCGCCGTGCTGGTCGGCCACGCGCTCGGGCTGTCGGACGTGCTGGTCCGCACCCTGGCCCCGCGCGCCGCGAC
>JASLGJ010000570.1 GCA_030150085.1 Candidatus Elarobacter sp.
GTGGGCCAGCACGTACGCGGTGCCGGGATCGCGCGGGCCGGCCTCGGTGCCGATCAGGCCGTCGGTGGCGAGCGTCGCGGCCAGGACCGGCGTGCGCACGTAGCGCTCGACGAGGTCGGCGGCGGAGCCGCGCAACGCGGCCTGCACGTCGTCGGGGAACTTCTCGAACGAGGGCTCGGGGTCGTCGAACGAGTCGGCCAGCAGCGCGCCCAAGCGCGTGGCCTCGCGCTCGAAGGCCGCCAAGCCGGCCACGTCGCGCTCGTCGAAGCGCGCGACCTCGCGCGCGTTCTCGGCCTCGTCCTGCGCGAGCAGCAGCGAGCGGCCGTCGGCCAGCGGGGTGAACGAGGCCGGGTCCTTGCGGTACACGTCGTAGCCGTGCGCGCGCAGGTTCAGCTCGGCCGCGATGCGCGGGTCGAACAGGCTGCACACGTACGAGGCGACCGAGAGCCGGTAGCCCGGCCAGACCTCGTCGGTCAGCGTCGCGCCGCCCAGCACCGGGCGCCGCTCCAGCAGCACCGTGCGCAGGCCGGCCCGCGCGCAGTACGCCGCCGCGACCAGCCCGTTGTGCCCGCCCCCGACGATCGCGACGTCGTATGCGCGTGCGCTCATTTCTTCACGCTCCCGTTGGTGATGGCGTTCGTTCTCGGGACGCCGTTCGCGGCGCCGCCGGCGTTGACGGCGCGCTTGCGCTTGGGGCGGAACGGCTCGCCGGTGCGGTACTGGCCGTGGCGCGGGAGCGACCAGTCGACGTCCTCGCAGCCGATCGGGGTGAAGGCGCGGCAGTCGTGCGGGCGGCCTTCGTAGATCCCGCAGTAGTAGCGGCCCGACTTCGAGCCCTTGAGGAAGACGCACTTGTCGGCCGCGTCCTCGCTCATCTCGCCGCCTTCCGTGACCTTGCGCAGCCAGCCGACGACGAAGCCGTCGGCCGACTCGCGCGGCACCACGTAGTCCTCCATCACCTGGGCGTAGGTCAGGCCGAGGTGCTCGGCGATGCGCTGCACGTCGGGCCCGCTGACGAACGGCTCGTAGCCGCTGCAGCACTCCGCGCAGCCGGGCGGGCACGCCACGTTCTCGGGCAGGTCGTACATGTGCTTGCGGGAGAGCTCGATCACGCGCCGCACCGCCGCGACGAACTCCGGGTCGCCGTTGTACTTGTACACCCACTCCTTGCGGGTGATCTCGTTGACGTTGAGCCGGCGCTCGGTCTTGGTGTTGTACTGGACGGTGACGTGCTCTTCGTCGATCTCGATCGACTGCACGGTGGTCATCGGCTCCAGGTCGAGGTCGGCCAGGCGCGCGGGCTGACCGGTCTCGCGCGTGAAGGCGCGCAGATTGCGCATCTCGCGGTGGGCGATGAGATCGATCGTCTCCTGCATGAGCCCGGCTTCGCCCGGGGAATCGTGTTGCCATGCGACCCCGACACGCTTCGCCTGCCTTGATTGCCCTGCTTGCGGGCGCGGCGCAGCTCGCCGCCGCGGCGGCGCCGGCCGCGGCGGACGACCTGGCCAGCGTCAACGCCAAGGTCGGCGCGGCGATGCACGCCGCCAAGTCGTTCGTGCTGACCACGACCACCGGGGGCTTCAACGGCGCGATGACCTACGTCGCGCCCGACCGCTACCGCACGGCGCTGGCCTACAACGGCACGACCTACGACGTGGTGGTGATCGGCAAGGACGGCTACGTGAGCGCCAACGGCTCGCCGTACCGCAAGGTCGACGCGCCGCCGGAGTTCCTCCAGACCCAAGTCCAGCTGCGCGACGTGCCGGTCGACGCGGTCCTGCCCGACACGACCGTCAACGGCACCGTCTACGGGCAGTTCGCGACCACCTCGGCCGGCCCGCAGCACGACCAGCGCCTGACCTGCACCTACGACAAGAAGACGTACCGCATCGCCCGCTGCGCGAACGAGTCGCTGACGATCGCCTTTGGCAAGTACGACGACCCGGCCAACGCGGTCGCCGTCCCGCCCGCGGCGGCGCCGGCCCACCGCTGACGGCGGAGCCGGCCCGCGGCGAGACGAACCCCGGGGGCCATGCAGAAGAAGCGCACCGCTCCAGCCGCCGCGGCGCTCGCGTGACCCAGGCGATCGGGGTCGACCTGGGCGGGTCGCACGTCATGGCCGCGCTGGTCGACGAGGCCGGCACGCTGGGCAAGAAGCACGAGATCGACCTCGACGACCGGGCTCCCGAGAAGGTCGTCGACGCGCTCGAGACGGTCGTCCAGCACGCCCTCGACGACGCCGGCGGGGAGGTGGCCGGGATCGGGATCGGCTCGCCCGGCAACATCGACGCCCAGAGCGGGACGATCCGCTACTCGCCCAACTTCCTCTGGCACGACGTCCCGCTGGGGACGCTGGTGCGCGAGCGCTTCCCCAAGCTGAGCGTGTTCGTCGGCAACGACGCCCGCTGCGCGACCCTGGGCGAGTACGCCCACGGGGTCGGCCAGGGCACGTCCGACTTCGCCCTGCTGACCCTGGGCACGGGGATCGGGGGCGGCTTCGTGGCCAACGGGGTGCTGGCGCTGGGCCACATGAACGGGGCGGGCGAGTTCGGCCACCACACGATCCGGCCCGAGAGCGGCTTCATCTGCGGCTGCGGCAAGGTCGGCTGCTTCGAGGCCCAGGCCTCGGGCACGGGGCTGCTCCGCCACGCGCTCAAGCTCGCGCCCTCGTTCCCCCGCAGCACCCTGCTCGAGCCGCCGGCCGGCAAGCAGCTCGGCTCCAAGGCGATCCGCAAGGCCGCCCAGGCCGGCGACCCGCACGCCCTGGCCGCCTGGAACGCCTTCTGCGACGACCTGGCGCTGGGCTTGTCCAACGTGATCGCGTTCGTCAACCCGGAGCTGATCGCGCTGGGCGGCGGGGTCTCCAGCGCGGGCGACTTCCTGCTCGAGCGGGTCCTCCCGGCGGTCGAGGTCCGAACCACGATGGTCCCGCGCGGCACGACCCGGATCGTCCGGGCGGCCCTGGGCAACGACGCCGGAGCGGTCGGGGCGGCCACCGCGGCCATGCGCGGCGGCCTGATCGCCAAGCTGCCGGCCGGGGTGCCGTAAGCGCTTTGGCCCCGCCGTAAGCGTTTGGAAAGTCCCGGTCCGCATACTGGCCGGGTGACTGAGCGCGACACCCCGGCGCTGCTGCCCCCGACCTGTACGGACTGCGGCCACCGGGCTTCACTCCACCACCTCGACGGCTGCCGAGCCCTCGTGCTGGGCCGCATCAGCCCCTCGCGCGCCTGCACTTGCACCACCACCCTGCGCGACATCCTCGGCTCGCGCTACTCCCGGCCCCCGGCCGAGCTGGTCGAGCGCCGGGCCATCTGACGTCTTCGCGGCCGGCAGCGGTAGGGTGTACCGCCTCCGGCCCGGGTGTGGGGGACGTTAGGGGGCGTGCAGCGGGGCGTCCAGGGCCAGGGCGGTCATCATGCGGACGCCGGTTTCGAGGGCCGCCTCGTCGATGTCGAAGCGGGCGTGGTGGTGGGGGAAGCGGCTGCTCGGGCCGCCTTTGCTGCCCAGGGAGAAGAAACACGCCGGGACGCGCTCGGCGAAGAACGAGAAGTCCTCGGCGCCCATCAGCTTGGGCACGTCGGTGACGCGCGGCTCGCCGACCACGCGCTGCGCCAGCGCGCGGGCGTAGCGGGTCTGCTCGGCGTCGTTCGAGGTGACCGGGTAGCGCCACAGGTACTCGAAGGCGTAGGTCGCGCCCGAGCTCTCGCAGATCCCGCGCAGCACGCGCTCGATCCGCTCGGCCATCTTCTCGCGCACGCGGGCGTCGAACGCTCGCACCGTGCCCAGCAGGCGGACCCGGCTGGGGATGACGTTGTGCGTGGTGCCGCCGTTGATCGCGCCGATCGTCACCACCGCGGGCTCGAGCGGGTCGATGTTGCGCGAGACGACCTGCTGCAGCGCGACGACGAACTGCGAGGCGACGTAGACCGGGTCGATCGAGGTGTGGGGCGCGGCGCCGTGGCCGCCCTTGCCCTCGACCGTGATCTCGATCGAGTCGCTCGACGCGTAGAACGGCCCCTCGCGGAAGCCGAGCTGGCCGACCGGGTGGGCCGAGGAGAGGTGCAGCCCGTAGGCGCGCTCGATTCCGAAGCGCTCCAGCACCCCGTCCTCGATCATCGCCTTGGCCCCGCCCTGGCCTTCCTCGGCCGGCTGGAACAGGAAGCAGACCGTGCCCGCGACCTCGGCCCGGCGGTTCATCACCGCCCGCGCGGCGCCGAGCAGCATCGCGACGTGACCGTCGTGTCCGCAGGCGTGCATGATCCGCTTGGTCTGCGAGCGGTAGGGGACGTCGTTCTCCTCGTCGAGCGGGAGCGCGTCCATGTCGGCCCGGAGCATGATCGTCTTGCCGGGCTTGGCGCCCCGCAGAACGCCCACCACGCCGGTCTTGCCGATCCCGGTCGTGACCTCGAAGCCCAGCCCGCGCAATCGCTCGGCGACCATGCCCGCGGTGCGGTGCTCCTCGAAGCCGAGCTCGGGGTGGCGGTGCAGGTCGCGCCGCGTGGCGACGACCTCGGTCAGAATGTCTTCTGAAATTGCTACAGTCATGAGATCCAAGGCGGCTTCGCCGCAGGCGAAACGCGACGGGTTCGGCGGAACGCCGAACCCACTTCAGCCGGCGGCGGAGACGGGGGCGTTGGGGCGGCCGGTGACGGCCATGCTGGCGATCAGCTCGGCGATCTTGCGCGAGGAGCCGCGCGGGGCGACGGCCGTCTGCTGGGCCCGCATCTTGGCCAGCCGCTCCTGGCTGTGGACGATCCGGCGCACCGACTGGACCACCTCGGCGGTGGTCAAGGCCACCACCCCGATCCCGTTGGTGCGCACGTAGTCGAGGTTGCCGCGCTCCTGGCCGGGGACGTAGTCGTAGACCACCACCGGCACCTCGGCCACCGAGGCCTCGGCGATCGTGCCCGGGCCGGCCTTGGTGACCAGCAGGTCGGCGGCGCGCATCAGCTCGGGCACGTCGTTGCGGAAGCCCAGCACGGTCATGGACACGGGCAGCGAGGGGGCGAGCTCCTCGAGCCGCTGCTTGAGGGCGGCGTTGCGGCCGGTGACGACCACCAGGTGGAAGTCCAGGCCCGACTTGGCCAGGCCCAGGGTGGTGGGGAGCAGCTTGCCGCCGCCCTCGCCGCCGGCCATCAGGAGCGCGATCGTGCCCGTCTCGGGCAGCGCCAGCTTCTTGCGGATCTCGGCCTTGGTGCCCGACACGTCCTCGAAGCGGGGGTGGATCGGGTGGCCCAGCAGGCGCAGCCGCTCGGGCGGCACGCCGCGCTCGATCGCGCGCTGGTACACTTCGCGGGCCGGGACGACGGTCAGGTCGGCCTCGGGCAACAGCCAGCCCTCGTGGACCCGGCCCAGGTCGGTGATGACCGTGACGATCGGGACGGCCTGCATCCCGGCATCGGCCCGCGCCCGCAGGGCGGCGTGGTTGAGCAGGGGGTGGACCGAGACGATCACGTCGGGCTGGTACTGCAGGAACACGTCGCGCAGCCGCTCGCGGTAGAGCGGCTCGCAGAAGCGGACCAGGGTGCGGTAGCGGCGCCGCCCGTTGGTGGCGTGGAAGAGCGCGCCGTAGATCGGCGGGGCATACTTGAGGGCGCTGCTATAGGCCGGGCCGAGCGCCGAGAGCGGGAACGTGCAGTGGGTCGCGATGTCGTCGATGCGCCACTCGAAACGCGTCTCCCCATCGATCTCGTCGAGCGCGGCCCCGACGGCTTGCGCCCCGGCGCGGTGCCCGCCGCCGGTATCGGAGATCAGAAAGAGGACGCGTTTGGTCATCCCACCTCAGCTCGTCTGCTTGAGCACCGGCCGGCGCTTCATCGCGGCGGCTCGGCGAACGGCGGCTCGGCGCACCGCCGCCGCGCGGCGCTTGGGCGACAGGGCCCGCAACTGCGCGATCAGCGCGCGCGCGGGAGCATCGTAAAAGCGGAACAGGTCGCCGAACTCGATCTCGGGGTTCCGGTGGTGGCCGTCGTGGTCCTCGGGGAGGACCAGGCCGGTGGCGCGCGCGAGGCGGACCAGCCAGGGCGGGCTGACCCAGCCCAGCTCGGTGGTGTGCCGCCACCAGACGTGGAGCTGGCCGAGCAGCAGCCCGGCCACCGCCCCGTAGACCGACACGAACGCCATGCCGGCCGCGACGATCATGTAGGGCACCGCGCCCAGGAAGCCGTCGAGCAGGACTTGCGGGTCCTTCGAGAGCACGGCGTGGTCCCAGTAGGAGCGCCGGCGGTCGTGGTGCGTGCGCAGGTGCAGCTTGCCCCAGACGTGCTGCGGAACGTGGTAGAAGAACGTCGAGCCGAAGTCACCGACGACCATGACGACGAACATCGCCACGATTGCGGAGACGATGGGCGAGCCCAGCACGATCGAGTTCACGCTGATCCTTGTGTTCAGAGAAGGCTAACGGCGGATTGGTCCCGGTTCCCGGAAACCCTCTCGCGAGCTGGTTGTTGGCGCTCGCGTGGATTCTCGCCCCGGTCCGTATCGACGGTGTCCGGGACGCCGCCCTATCGTGGCATATTCCCGAGCCGGTGCCGGTCATTCGCGGCTTGCGGCTGCTCATGGACGCGGGCCCGCGCGCGCCCGCCGCCGTGCGGGTCGCTCGCGAGGTGCTGCGGAGCAACCCCCGGCTCGACCCCGTCGACGCGCTGCTCCTGGCCACCCGGGCCCTGGACACCGCCCGGGCGCGCGGGGTGGCGCCGGCCTTCCTGGCCGCCACCCTGCTCCAGGAATCGGCCTTCGACCCGCGCGCGGTGTCGGCCGCGGGGGCGGTGGGGATCGCCCAGTTCACCATCCCGACCGCGCGCCTGCAGGGCGTGGGCGACCCCTGGGACCCGGCCGCCGCGATCGACGGCTCGGCCCGCCTGCTGGCGGCCTACGTGGCCGCCTACCAGGGCCGCGGGGAGGACCCCTACGCGCTGGCCCTGGCGGCCTACAACGCCGGCCCGGGCGCGGTCAGCTTCTACGGCGGCGTGCCGCCCTATCCGGAGACCCGCGAGTACATCGGCGACATCCGCACCAGATGGTCCCGCATCGTCGGGAGATAGACAGCCGCGATCGGCCGACCGCGTCAGGCGCCACGTGGGCGCGGCGGCCCTCGTCACGGCCGCACGGCGGACGTGACCCTAGGCGAAGGCGCGGTGGAGGAAGGCGTTGACGCGGTCCCAGGCGTCGGCGATCTGGCGCGCGGCGAGCGTGTCGAGGTCCTCGCGGAAGAACGAGTGGCCGACCTCGGGGTAGACCTCGATCTCGAAGCTCTTGCCCTCGGCGCTCAGCTTCTCGCGGATGGTCTCGATGTCGTGCTCGCCGATCTGCTCGTCGTGGCCTCCGAAGACCAGCAGCAGCGGGGTGCGGACGTCCTCGACCTCGTCGATCGCGGCCTTGCTCGCGCCCGGCAGCGGGCGGGCGATGCTCTGGCCGTAGAAGGCCACCGCCGCCGAGAGGCCGGGCAGCGAGGCGGACAGGAACGCCGCCGTGCCGCCCCAGCCGAAGCCCCAGGTCGCGATCTTGCCGTACTGGACGAAGGGCTGGCGGTTGGCCCAGTCGCGCGCGGCGGCGACGTCCCGGCAGACGTCCTCGAGCTGGAAGACCTCCTCGGGCTTGCCCCCGCGCAGGTAGTCGATCGCGATCCCGACGTAGCCGGCCTGGCCGACCAGGTTGGTGATCCGCCGCATCTCGGCGTCGAAGCCGTAGATGCCCTCGAGCACGATCACGGCCGGGCGGCGCTGGCCGTCCCGGCGCGACACGTAGGCCTGCATCGGCCCCTTGGGGCCCGCGATCGTGAGCTCGTCGGCGATCATCTCAGGTGCTCCCGTAAGAAGGCCTGGACGCGGTCCCAGGCGTCGGCGACGTCGTGCGGGGTCTGGTCGTTCTCGTGGCCGCCTTCGAGCTCCGAGCCGCTGTTGCGGAAGAACGCGTGGTCCTGGTCGGGATAGACCTGGAGCTCGAAGCGCTTTCCGGCCGCCTCCAGCGCCGCCCGGGTCCGCTCGACGGCCTCGGGGGTGATGAAGGCGTCTTTCCCGCCGTAGACCAGGAGCAACGGGGCCTTGATGTCGGCCGCGTCGGCGATCCCCTCGGGCTCGCCGTTGGGGAACTTCGAGGCGATCGAGCCGCCGTAGAAGCAGATCGCGGCGTCGAGCCCCTCCAGGGTGGCGGTCACGAACGCGACCGCCCCGCCGAAGCAGAAGCCCCAGGTGGCGATGTGGTTGAAGTCCACGAAGCTCTGGCGGTTGAGGTAGTCGATCGCCGCCGTCACGTCGGCCCGCAGGGTCTCGCGCGAGACCTTGCCGGCGGCCGCGAAGCCTGCCTGCATCCCTTTGCGGGTATAGGGCTCGTTGAGATCGGGATGCGTGCGATGGTAGTAGTTGATCGCTAGTCCAACGTACCCAGCACCGGCCACCAGGTCCGTGATGCGCTTGACCTCGGTGTTCACACCGAAGATCTCTTGCAGCACGATCACGGCCGGCCGCGGTGTCGCGGCGTCGGGCCGGGCCAGGTACGCCTGCATCGGGTTCCCGGCGACATCGATGGTGAGCGATTCAGAGATCACGGTTCCTCCTGGCGGGTGTTGCAACTTCGGGCGATGACGGGGGCATAGACGACAACGATGGCTGCGACGACGCAAACCGCGTTCTCCGAGCGCTTCGCGCTCCACCGAGACCCTCACCCGGCGCGAGTCGCGACGTTCGCCGAGGACGTACGCGTGGGCCTGGGAACGCGCCCCATGAGCCTCTCGCCCAAGTACTTCTACGACGACCTGGGCTCGGCGCTGTTCGAGGCCATCACTCGCCTGCCGGAGTACTACCTGACCCGGGTCGAGCGCGATCTGCTGGCGACCTACGGGCGCGAGATCGTGGCCGCGCTGGACGGCCCGCTCGAGCTCGTGGAGCTGGGCAGCGGCAGCGCGCTCAAGACCCGGCTCCTGATCGACGCGCTGCTGGAGCGCCAGCCGGCCCTGACGTACCACCCGATCGACATCTCGGCCGACGCCGTGACCGAGTCGTCGCTGGCCCTGACCGCGGCCTACGAGCAGCTGCGGGTCGACGCGTACGCGAGCGACTACTTCCCGCTCTTGCGCGGCAAGCGGCTGGCCCTGCGCGAGCGCGCGCTGGCGCTGTTCCTGGGCTCGAACATCGGCAACTTCGAGCCGCCCCAGGCGCGCGAGCTGCTGACCCTGCTGGCCGGGGCGCTGCGTTCGGGCGACGGGCTGCTGATCGGCTACGACCTCAAGAAGGACCCCACGATCCTCGAGCTGGCCTACGACGACCCGACCGGCGTCACCGCGGCCTTCAACATGAACCTGCTGGCCCGCATGAACCGCGAGCTGGGGGCCGATTTCAACCTGTCGCGCTTCCGCTTCCGGGCGCGCTGGGACGAGCAGGGCGGCGCGGTGCGCTCCTACGTGGTCAGCGCGCGCCAGCAGCGGGTCCGCATCCCCGCCTCCGACCTCGTGCTCGACCTGGTGGCGGACGACGCGATCCACACCGAGTCCTCGTACAAGTTCGCGCGCGAGGAGATCGTCGCGCTGGCCAAGCGCTGCGGCTTCGCCGAGAAGACGACCTTCACCGACGCCGCCGGGCGCTACGCCCTCAGCCTGTTCGCGGTGGTCTAAGCGTGCCGGCCTGGACGGATAGCACCGCCGGCTGGAGCGACGAGGACTTCCGCCACCTCGACGGGGTGAGCCAGGTGGCGGTGCACTTCCGCTTCGCCGCCGCGACGCTCGACCCGGCGGCGGTCACCGCGCGGCTGGGCATCGAGCCGGACTGGGCGCAGCGCCGCGGCGACCCGCTCGTGCGCGGCGGGGACCAGCCGCTGGGCCAAGCCGAGAACGGCATCTGGAGCCTGAGCTCGGTCGGCCGCGTGCGCTCGCTCAACATCGTCACCCACCTCGAGACGCTGCTCGCGCTGCTGCGCCCGGTCGCGCCCGCGGTGGCCGAGCTGGCCGCGGAGTACCCGGCGTTCTTCTTCATGGTCTACACGTCCGACGAGCTGCCGCGCGGGCGCGGCTTCGGCCTGAGTCCCGCGCTGCTGGGCGAGATCGCGGCGCTCGGCGCGGCGATCGACCTCGACTTCTACTGCGACGACCTGCACCTCGAACCGCTGTAGCCGTCGCGCAGGGCGCGCATGCGCGGAGCGAACGACGCGATCGCGGCTTCGACCTCGGCGTCCGCGCGCAGCGCGAGCCGGCCGTCCGCGACGGGAACGCCGCGGTCGTCGGGACAGGCGTACGCGAGCGCTTCGACCGGCCCGGCGCTGGTGTGGGCGACGACGCCGACGCGCTCGTAGAGCACGACCTCGTCGGCATCCGGTGCCGGCGCGAGCGTGCCCGCCGGCGCCGGGTAGACCACCGCCGCGTCTTCCCAGGCGTCGGCGATGCGCCAGCCGATCGCATCGAGGTCGATCAGCACGCCGACGGCGGTGTCGGCCGGGTTGCCGGTCGCGCGCAGCGAGAGGTAGCCGGACGCGTTCGCCACGCGCAGGTAGCCGCGCAGCGCCGCCGGGCGGGCGGGGTAGTGCGCGCCCAGCAGCATCTCGCGCCAGGCGTCGTCGCGCAGGGTGCCGTAGGCGAAGAGCGGCTTCACGCCCGCACCGTGCGCTCGACCGCGCGCAGCGCGAGATCGGCCGCGACGGCGAGCAGCGCCGAGGCCAGCGCGCCGGCGACGATCTTGGCCGGGTTGTCGGTGCGCAGGCCCTCGAACAGCAGCACGCCCAGGCCGCCGGCCTGGATCCACGCCGCCACCGTCGCGAGCGCGACCAGCGTCACCGCGGCGATGCGCACGCCGCCCAGCACCACCGGCAGCGCAGCGGGGAACTCCACCCGCAGCAGCGTCTGGCGCGGCGTCAGGCCCAAGCCGCGCGCGGCGTCGACGAGCGCCGGATCGACGCCGCGCAAGCCCGCGACGACGCCGCGCAGCAGCACCATCTGGGCGTAGATCACCAGCGCGACGATCGCGGTCAGCGGGCCGAGCCCGATGGCGGCGACGAGCAGCGCCAGCAGCGCCAGGCTGGGGATCGTGTAGAGCACGCCGCTCGTCCCGAGGATCAGCGCGCCCGCGCGCGGCTTGCGCGCCGCGACCACGCCCAGCGGAAGCGCGATCACCAGCGCGATCGCCAGCGAGACCAGCACCAGCACGACGTGCTGGCCGAGGAGTGAACCTACGCGCTCGGGGTGCGCGAGCAGATAGGTCATCGCCGTGCCCGCTCGTTCATCGACTGCGTCCGTTCGCTCGTCGGCTGCGCCCGTTCGCTCATCGTTCGATCAGCGGCCGTTCGGTCGCGAGGCGGCGGGTCTCCGCGTCGACGCCGACCAGGTGGCGCACGAAGTCGTCGGCGGGATGCTCCAGCAGCTCGGCGGGCGGGGCGACCTGCACGACCCGGCCGGCGTTCATCACCACGATCCGGTCGGCCAGGCGCAGCGCCTCGTCGACGTCGTGGGTGACGAACACCACCGTCGTGCCCAGCTCGCGGTGGACGCGCGCGATCTCGTCCTGCAGCGAGGCGCGCACGATCGCGTCGACCGCGGCGAACGGCTCGTCCATCAGCAGCACCGGCGGCTCGGCGGCCAGCGCGCGCGCCACCCCGACGCGCTGCGCCTCGCCGCCCGACAGCTCGCGCGGCTTGCGCGCCCGGTAGCGCGCCGGATCGAGCGAGACCAGCGCGAGCAGCTCGTCGACGCGGGCCGCGATGCGCGCCTCGTCCCAGCCCAGCAGGCGCGGCACCACCGCGACGTTCTGCGCGACGGTGTAGTGGGGAAACAGGCCGACGGCCTGAATCGCGTAGCCGATCCCGCGCCGCACCTGGGTCGCGTCCTGCTGCCGCACGTCGACGCCGTCGATCAGGACCGTGCCCGCGCTCGGCTCGACCAGCCGGTTGATGGTGCGCAGCAGCGTGCTCTTGCCGCAGCCCGACGGCCCCAGCAGCACCGCGAACGTGCCGGGCTCGATCGTCAGGTCGACGTCGTGCACGGCCGCGAGCTGCGCGCCGGGGTATTGCACCGCCAGCCCGCGCAGCTCGACCCGCGCCCCGCGCTTTCCGACCTCAGTCAAAGGCGGCTCGCGCGAAGCGCGAACGCGACGGGTTCGGCGCAGCCGAACTCACGAGGCCGTGCTGCTTGAGGAAGTCACGGGCCACGTCCGCGGGCTCTTTCTTCTGCGGGCCGTCGACGAGCAGGTTGAGGCCCTGCATGACGTCGTTGGTCAGCAGCGGGGCGAGCTCGTCGAGCGGTTTGGCGATGGCCGGCTGCGCGTCCAGCGCGGCCTTGCGCACCACCGGCGCGACCTGGTCGACCGGAAAGAGCTTCTTGTCGTCCTCGAACAGGACCAGGTCGTCGGCCTTGAGCTGGCCCTCGGTGGTGAAGGCCAGCACCACGTCGACGTCGCCGCGCTTGAGCGCCGCGTACTTGACGCCGTTGTCGATGACCTTGACCTGCTTGAAC
>JASLGJ010000273.1 GCA_030150085.1 Candidatus Elarobacter sp.
CGCGGCGCTGGCGCTCTACGCCCGCGGCCGCAGCGCGATCGCGCTGGGCGAGAGCGGCGCAGGGGCCGAGCTGGTGCACGCGGCGCGCACGATCTGGGAGGAGCACGGCTACCACTACCGGGTGGCGGTGGTCGACCTCGACCTGGCCGAGGTCTTCGGCGACCGCGCCGCGCTGGAGAGCGCGCGCCGGCTCGTCGACGAGCTGCCGCCGTCGTGGCTGGTGCGCAAGGCCGACCGGATCGAGAAGCGGCTGGCCTCGGGCCTGAACAACCTCTCGCCGGCCGAGCGGCGCGTGCTGCGCGAGCTGTGCGCGGGCAAGTCCAACCGCGAGATCGCCGCCGCGCTGGAGCGCAGCGAGTCGACGATCCGCAACCAGACCCAGCGCATCTTCGACGTGCTCGGGGTCAACTCGCGCGCGGCCCTGGTCGCGCGCTGCACCGACCTCGGCCTGTAGCGGGCCGGCGCGCGCCGGCCCGCCCCGCCCTCAGCGGTGGGGGATGATCCAGCTCGTGTTCGGGATGCCCAGCACGTCGGGCCACATGCGCGCGTGCCACGCGGCGTAGCTCATCTGCGTGCCGGCCAGCACCGGGTAGAAGTAGGCGAACATCAGCACCACCGCGGCCGCGTAGCCGCCCAGGTACCAGTTCGCCCGGCGCGCCTCGAAGCGCCGCAGGACGTGCTGGATCAGGACCGCGTCGCACAGCACGATCAGGGCCAGGTTCGGGAAGAAGTGGTACTCGAACAGCATGCGCGGCGAGTGGAACCAGGGCAGCCACTGCACGAAGTAGGCCAGCACGATCAGCGCGTAGCCCTTGTTCCGCTCGCGCCAGGCCAGCCAGCCGACGAACGGCACCGAGATCAGCCCGAGCAGGAACACCAGCGGGTTGGGCAGCGCCAGGATCTCCGCCACGCAGCAGGCGTTGGCGTCGTTGATCGCCGCGCCCAGGCGGAAGTCGTGGTAGTAGTACGAGATCGGGATCTGCATGATCGGCCACTGCCAGGCCACCGACATGTAGGGGTGCGTGCCGGTGACGTGGCTGTGGTAGTTGTACATCTGCCACTGCAGCGCCATCAGGTCGGTCAGGTTGTGGCCGTTGCCGAGCACGAACGTGGGGATGTAGGTCAGCCCGTAGATCGTGGCGGGGACGAACAGCAGCAGCGCGACCACGACGTCGAGCGGGAACCCGTAGGGGTTGCCGTAGAGCGCTCGCGTCTTGAGGAAGCGCTGGCCCCAGACCAGGCCCAGCACCGCGAACACGATCGCGAAGTCGAACGCGCCGTTCCACTTGCTCGCGGCCAGAAAGCCGATCGACACCGCGAGCACGCCCAGCCAGAGCTGCGCCGAGCGCGCGCTCGAAGCGGGCGCGCCGTCCACCGCGAGCGTGCCGTCGGGCGCGAACTCGGCCGTCGCTTCCGGCGTCGCGTAGCGCATCGCGCCGTCGCGGCCGTAGCTGACCTTCAGTCCGGGCGCGTCCTGCGCGCCCGGCGGCGCGCTGACGACCGGCTTGCCGGGCTGCGCGAGGTCGACCACGGTGCCGTCGGCGTACGAGACGCGCGCGCCCGCATCCGGCAGCAGCTTGGGCACGAGCAGCCGCGCGACCAGGTACACCCCGACCATCACGTACAGGAAGGCGACCGCGTGGGCCGCGCCGCCGAACGAGTACGCGTCGGCGCTGCCGGGCGGCGAGGGCCAGATGCCGTTGGCGATCGGGGTCGTGTGGTTGGGCGGGGCGAGGTTGACCAGCCACGAGAAGCCCGCCGCGAGCGGCAGCCCCGCCGCCATGGTCGCGGCGAACGGCAGCCCGAAGCGCTTGGGGATCACCCGCTCGAGGCGGATCTGCGCCGCCAGCCAGTAGCGGTAGAACGCGTAGAGCACGATCAGGATCAGAGTCGAGATCGTGATCTCGCCGGTCGAGATGCGCTGCTCGACGAAGTGGAAGCCGTCGAAGATCAGCAGCAGCGCGGCCAGCGCGGCGAAGACCGTCGACGACGTCAGGCGCTTGGCGAAGGCGTAGAGCACCGCGATCTGCAGCGAGCCGATCACCACGTTCAAGAAGCGCCAGCCGAACGAGTTGTCGCCGAACAGCGCGATCGACACCGCGATGATGAGCTTGGTGAAGGGCGGGTGGGTCCACTCGAACTGCGGCACGCCCTTGAGGTACTCCTCACCGGCGCGCGCGAAGTAGACCTCGTCGAAGATCTTCTCGGCCGGCCAGGCCAGGTTGACGATCGCGACGGCGAACGCGACGAGCACGAAGCCGCCCATGAACAGCCAGTCGGCGCGGGTCAGGCGCGCGGTGCCCTCGCGCGGGTCGAACCAGCCGCGCAGCTTGGCCCGCACGCTCGCCGCGAGCGCGCCCAGCCCGCTCCCGCCCGCTTGCGCCGGCACCGCGATGGCGAGATCGCCCAGCGACGTCGCGCCGCTGGGCGCGCTCTGCGCGCCGCCCAGATAGCGCCAGCCCAGGTAGAAGAAGAGCGCCACGTTGGCCAGCGCCGCGGGGTGCGAGACGAGCGGCCAGAGGTTGGTCGCGTCGACCTGGGCGTGGGTCTCCATCGCGGTCTGGTAGGCGAACGAGTAGGCCAGGTTCAGATAGGTCGTGGCGCTCAGCACGATGGCCGACCACAGCCCGGCCCGCCCGAAGGCGACCAGCGGCATGGCCAGCAGGAACGCGCCGTAGACGTAGCGCTCGTGCATGCGCGTGGCGAGCGTGAAGAAGGCCAGCGCGACGAGCATCGCGCCCTCGATCAAGGCCCGGTCGTCGCGCCGCTGGAGGTAGCGCCCGACCACCAGCGCGCTCGAGGCCACGACCAGGATCACGCCCCACAGCGAGAGCGAGCCCGCGGCCAGCCCGAAGAAGGTCAGCGGCTGGGCGTCGGGCTGCCAGAACGGCTGGCGCAGCGCGTAGAGGTTGAACGCGTTGACGGTGTTGTACGGGGAGACGCCGCTCCCGAAGGTGTAGCGCCCGAGCAGCCAGCCCAGCACGCGCAGCGGGTTGCCGCCCGCCCCGAACAGCGCGCCCGTGCCGTAGGCCAGCAGCAGCGCGGCGAGCATCCCCGCCCCGCTGCCGGCCAGCCGCCGCAGCCGCTGCGCCGCGTCGGTGGTGGCGAACGGGTAGGCCAGGAAGAGCGCTCCGACCGTCGCCGCCTGGGGCTTGATCAGGAGCGAGAACGCGAAGGCCAGCCAGGCCCAGACCAGGCGCGGGACCGTCTTGCGCCCGTCGTCGCCGGCCCGCAGCACCAGCCAGAGCGCCAGCAGCACCAGGCCCCAGGAGACGGAGTCGACCTGGCCCCAGTACGACGAGACGAAGATCGCGGCCGGGTTGAAGGCCAGCAGCGCCGCGCCGAGCAGGGCCACGCCTTCGGCCGCGTAGCGCCGCACGATCGCGTAGACCAGCGCGGCGTCGACGACGTCCATCGCGATCGCGGGCAGCTTGACGAGCACCTTGAGCAGGGCCCAGCCGTGCTGGGCGTCGCCGCCCGCGCCGGGGAGCAGGGCGTAGAGCTTGGCCAGCACCCACAGCACGACGAAATAGCCCGGCGGGTAGTCCGCGAAGCCGCTCTTGGCGTAGAACGCCCAGGGCGGGTTGTCCCGCAGGGTCAGGGTCCACGACTCGAACGCGGCCAGGTCGTTGTGGAACCCGTCGCTGCCCAGGAAGAGAAGGCGGACGATCAGGCCCAGCGCGAGGATCGCCACCAGAGGGGTGGCGATCTGCGAGCGGTCGGCGACGGCCCGCTGGCCGACCCGGGCGGATGTGGTGCTCATGCTCGGTGCGGAAGATTCCGCGCCGGGCGCGAATCGTCCCGGCCGGAGGTGCCCATGCCCGTTCACGTCCGCCCGCTCGACCCGTTCGCCTTCCTGGAGCGGGCCGCGCTGGTCTACCCGGACAAGGTGGCCGTGATCGACGGCCCGGCGCGCCGCACCTACCCGCAGTTCCTGGAGCGGGTGCGGCGCTTGGCGGCGGCCCTGCAAGCGCGCGGGGTGCGCGACGGCGAGCGGGTCGCGGTCCTGGCGCCCAACACGTCCATGCTGCTCGAGGCGACCTACGCCGTGCCGCTGGCGGGCGGGGTGCTGTGCGCGCTCAACACCCGCCTGGCCCCGGCCGAGATCGACTACATCCTGGAGCACTGCGGGGCGGTGCTGCTGCTCCACGACCGCGAGCTGGACGGGCTGGCCGAGCGGCTGGCGAGCCCCCCGCCGCGGGTGCGCGACGGCGCGGAGTACGAGGCGCTGCTGGCCGGCGCGGACCCGGCCGGCCCGCCCCCGCGCGAGCTGGACGACGGCGCCACGATCTCGATCAACTACACCAGCGGCACGACCGGGCGGCCCAAGGGCGTGATGTACACCTACCGCGGCGCCTACCTGAACGCGCTGAGCGAGGCCTTCCACGCCGGCCTGCGCCCGGAGAGCGTGTATCTGTGGACCCTGCCGATGTTCCACTGCAACGGCTGGTGCTTTCCGTGGGCGGTCAGCGCGGCCGGGGCGACCCACGTCTGCCTGCGCAAGGCCGACCCGGCCACGATCAACGCCGGGATCCGCGACGAGGGCGTGACCCACTTCTGCGCCGCGCCGACCGTGCTGATCGCGCTCCTCAACGATCCGGAAACGCGGCCGTTTCCCCGCCGCGTCGTGGTGACGACCGCGGGCGCGCCGCCCGCCCCGGCGACCATCGCCCAGATGGAGGCGCTGGGGGCCGAGCTGGACCACGTCTACGGCCTGACCGAGACCTACGGGCCGATCACCGAATGCGCCTGGCACAGCCCCGCCTGGGACGGGCTGCCGGGCGCCGAGCGGGCCCGCCTGCGCAGCCGCCAGGGCGTGCCGATGGTGACCGTCGGCGCGAACGACGTGCGGGTGGTCGATCCCGAGCTGCGCGACGTCCCGCGCGACGGGGTCACGCAAGGCGAGGTCGTGATGCGCGGCAACAACGTGATGAAGGGCTACTTCGCCGACCCCGAGGCGACCGCGCGCGCCTTCGCGGGCGGCTGGTTCCACTCCGGCGACGTGGCGGTGATGCACCCCGACGGCTACGTCGAGATCGTCGACCGGGCCAAGGACGTGATCATCAGCGGGGGCGAGAACATCTCGACCCAGCAAGTGGAGAAGGTGCTGCTCGAGCACGACGCGGTGCTGGAGTGCGCGGTCGTCGCGGTCCCCGATCCCAAGTGGGGCGAGGTCCCCAAGGCGTTCGTCACCGTGAAGCCGGGCCGCGCGCTGGACGAGGCCGAGCTGCGCGCGTTCGCGCGCGAGCGCATCGCGGCGTTCAAGGTGCCCAAGTTCGTCGAGTTCGGCGAGCTGCCCAAGACCTCGACCGGCAAGATCCAGAAGTACGTGCTGCGCGAGCGCGAGTGGGCCGGCCGGGCCAAGCGCGTCAACTAAGCGAGCGCAGCGCGGCGAGCGCTTCGCGCGCCGCGCGCTCGCCGGTCTCGAGCGCGCCCGCGACCGTGCCGGCCTCGCCGTCGGTCGACGTCGCCTCGCCGCAGAAGAAGAGCGCGCCGCCGAGCGGCGCGGCGAGGTCGGCGCGCGCCGTGCCGCCGCCGACCGCGACGTAGCTGTACGCGCCGCGCGCGTACGGGTCGGCCTGCCAGTCGTGCGCGTAGGCGGCCTCCAGCTCGGCGTGGGGGTCGGCTTCGGGACCGAACAATTCGCGCAAACCGTCGAGCGCGAGCGCCAGCCGCTGCGCGTCGCTGAGCTCCGCCAGCGCGGCGGCCTTGGGGCCGCCGGCCCAGGCGACCAGCACCGGCGCGCGCTGCGGGAGCAGCGTCCAGTAGGTCGGGAACGGCGCGTCGGCGCGGTGGAAGAAGGCCGCGTCGCGGTAGCGCCGCTCGCGCACCGTTTCCCAGAACGCGCGCCCGAAGCGCAGCACCAGCTTGTGCACCGGACCCATCACGATCAGCTCGCAGGCCGCGCGCTTGGCCGCGGGCAGCGCGGGCTCGAAGCGCACCGCGCCCGCGCGCAG
>JASLGJ010000103.1 GCA_030150085.1 Candidatus Elarobacter sp.
CGCTGACGGGGTGCGGGCCGGTATCGGGACCGGCGTCGCTGAAGCACAGCACGTACAGGGTTCCGCCGCGCGCGGTCACCGCCGCCAGGCTCGCCACGTAGCCCGGCCGCTCGGCGGCGTCGAAGGTGTGGAACAGCCCGCAGTCCAGCACCGTCTCGAACGTGCGCCCCAAGCGCTCCAGCGCGAAGGCGTCGGTCAGGGCGAACTCGGCCGCGCTCCCGCGCTCGGCGGCCTTCGCCCGGGCGAGCGCCAGGGCCGTCTCGGCCACGTCGACGCCCAGCACCGGCAAGCCCAGCGAGGCGACGAGCAGCGCGTGCTCGCCGGTCCCGCAGCCCGCGTCGAGCACCGCTCCGGCGAATCCGCCCGCGGCTGCCAAGCGCGCGATGACCGGCTGCGGCCGGCCGATGTCCCAAGGCGCGGGGCCGCCGTGGTACGACGCATCCCAGGGCCGCCCGGTCATCCGTTCGTGACTGGTCGGGCGCCGGCCGCCAAATGGATCGCCGGCGAGAGGTTCCGAGCGCTCCGGCAACGTCGCCCCTTCCTGCACCCGCTCGTGCCACCGCATCGTACCACGCCGATCCGCGCGGCGAGCGGGTGCTATACTGCGAACATGACGGCAGCGGTCGGGCCAGGCCTCTCCTGGGCGGTTCTCGCGCTCGCCCTGAGCGCCGCGGCGTCCTCGGCGCGCGCCGCTCCGGCCTCCGCCGACGGCGCGGCCTGGCTGCGCGCCGTCTTCCCGCGCGCGACGGCGCCCGCCCATCCCGCGACGATCGCGATCGCGGGCTGCTACCTCACGGTGACGCAGCGGCCGGACCGCAAGACCGCCGTCAGCACGAAGATCGACCTGCGCCGAGCGCAGATCACGCGCTACGCCGGCCCCGGCTCGGCGCACGTCGACTTCCTCACCGCCGGCATCTTCCCGGTGCGCTTCCGCTTCGCCGACGGCTCGAGCTCGACCGGCGCCACGGCGGCCGCCGTGCTCGGCATCCGCCGCGGCGACCAGGCGCTGCGGATCGCCGCCGCGTTCGAGCGCCTGCGCGCGACGTGCGCGAGCGGGCGATGACGCTGTTCGATCGCACCGTGCTCGCGCTGCCGTTCTACGAGGAGCGCCACCGGCGCTTGGCCGAGCGCCTCGAAGCGCTCGCCGCCGACCTCGCGCCGAAGCTGGCCGAGTGGGAGCGCCGCGGCCCCGACGAGATGGGGCGGCAGCTCACCCTCGCGCTCGCCGAGGCCGGCCTGTTCGCGTACGCCGCGGACCCCGCCGCCGAGCCCGACTTTCGGGCCGTCGCCCTGATTCGCGAAGGGCTCGCCCAGGTCCACGACTTGTGCGACTTCGCGTTCGCCACCCAAGCGCTGGGAGCGGCCGCGGTGGTCCACTACGGTTCGCCCGAGCAGCGCGCCGCGCTGCTCCCCGACGTCGTCGCCGGGCGGCGCATCGGCTCGCTCGCCATCTCGGAGCCGGAGGCGGGCTCCGACGCGGCGGCGGTCGCGCTGCGCGCCGAGCGCCGCGGCGACGTCTTCGTCCTCAACGGCGAGAAGACGTGGATCGCCAACGCGACGATCGCCCACTACCACACGGTCCTGGCGCGCACGGGCGAGGGCCCGGGCATGCTCGGCCTGAGCGTGCTGCTGGTGCCGTCCGATGCGCCGGGCCTGAGCGTCGAGCCGATCGCGGCGATCGCGCCGCGCGCGTTCGGCCGGCTCGCGTTTCGCGACTGCGCGGTTCCCGTCGCCAACGCGGTCGGCCGGCCGGGGCGAGGCTTCCAAGTCGCGATGGAAGTGCTCGACCGCTACCGCCTCACCGTCGGGGCCGCCGCCGTCGGCTTCGCCCGGCGCGCGCTGGCGGCGGGCCTGGGCGTCGCGCTCGCCCGCAAGATCAAGACGGTGCCGCTGTTCGACATGCAGGCCACCCAGCTCAAGCTCGCCGATGCCGGGGTGGGGCTCGCAGCGAGCGCGCTGCTCGTGGCCCGCGCGGCGTGGGAGCTCGACCATGGCGATCCCGCCTACGCGGTGCAGTCGAGCATCGCGAAGCTCCACGCGACGGAGGCCGCGCAGCGCATCGTCGACGACGTCGTGCAGCTGCACGGCGCGGCCGGATTGGTGCGCGACTCGCTGCCCGAGCGCCTCTACCGCCAAGTGCGCTCGCTGCGAATTTACGAGGGAACGTCGGAGATCCAGCGCTTCATCATCGCGGCCGAGCTGCGGCGCGCGGCCGCGTTGGCGCGCGATTGGGAAGGCTGACGAGCGAACCCAAGCTCCCGCCGATGGCCGAGCGGCCGCACCGGTGCGATTGCGGCGTTCGTGTTGCACGCAAAAATAATCTGAACCGACTACCGTTTAAGATAAAGCAACTAACACTGCGATTCACGCGCGGCACGTCGTGCCCGGGAGGAAGAACGGGAGAACGAGAGCAAAGGTAACGGTCACATCAAGGGATCTCCCCTAGCGCGTCCCCAGACGCCACGAGTGCCGGAAGATCAGCTTGGGGCACGTCCTTACCGGTGTGGGTTGGGGAGCCGTGAACTATAGTTGCGTGGGTGTAGGCGTAGGGCCGTCCAATCTCAGTCTCGCTTCGCTGCTGGACAGCTACCACGCACTCCGGCCGATCTTTTTCGAGAAGAAACCGGCCTTCGGCTGGCACGAAGGCCTGATGGTCGACGGCGCCACGCTGCAAGTCTCGCTGTTCAAGGATCTGGTGACGCTCGCCGATCCGACCAACCGGTTCTCGTTCCTCGCGTATCTGCACGCCGAGGGCAAGATCTATCATTTCCTCAATGCGCAGTTCGACGCGATACCGCGGCGCGAGTACGGCAACTACCTGAAGTGGGCGAGCGCGAACAACGAGTCGATCAACTTCAACGAGGAAGTGACGTCGGTCACCTTCGACGGCGCGTTCACCGTGGAGACGAGCACGCGCCGCGTCAGGGCGGAGAACGTCAGCGTCGGCGTCGGGACGGAGGCGTTCGTCCCCGAGTTCGCCCTTCCGCACCTCGGTGAGACGCAGTTCCACGTAGCGAACTTCCTGTACCGCATCGGCAGCGTGCGCGACAAGCGGGTGGCGGTCGTGGGCGGCGGCCAGTCGGGCGCGGAGGCGGTGCTCGCGCTGCTCGGCGCCGCCCGCGGCGAGGAGCCGGCCGAGGTCGTCTGGATCTCGCGCCGCGACAACTTCCTGCCGATCGACGACTCCCCGTTCACCAACGACTTCTTCATGCCGTGCCACTCGGATTATTTCTTCGCCGCCGACAGCGGCTACCGAAACCGCTTCATCGAGCGCAACGTCCTGGCCAGCGACGGCATCTCCGAACGGACCCTGCGCGACATCTACCAGCGGCTCTACTCGCTGCGGTTCGTCGAGCCCGGGCTGCCGGCCGTCGCGCTGATGCCCTGCCGAACGGTGACCGGGGTCGCGCGCGAAGCCGGAGGCTGGACGCTCGCCGCGCTGCACGACGGGAACGGCGCGCGCGAGATCGTCCGCGCCGACGTCGTCGTCTGGGCGACCGGCTTTCGGCCCTCGCGCACCGACTTCCTGAGCCCCATCGCGGGCCTGATGCGGCGCGAGGAAGGCGAGTTTCGGCTCGACGACGACTTCGCGATCGAGTGGGACGGCCCCAAGGACCGCTCGGTCTTCATGTTCAACGCGGCGCGCCGCCAGCGCGGTCTGGCCGATCCCAATCTCAGCCTGATCGCGTGGCGCAGCGAGCGCGTCATCGACCGCATGCGCGGCGTGGCCGGCCGGTCGTGCCGGCAGCAGCCCTCGTTCGTGTCGTGGGGGCCGCGCGGGGTGCTCGCCCCGGCCGCGGTCGAGGCGGTGTGAGCGGTGGCGCGGCGCATCGGCGTGATCGGCGCGGGGATCATCGGCTGCCTCGTCGCCAAGGAGCTGCTGGCCGCCGTTCCCGGCGCGGACATCGTCGTCTTGGACCGCGATCTGGCCGGCAGCGGCGCCTCGCGGCGCTCCGCGGGCGTGCACTTTCCGACCGGCCGCACCGCCGGCGTGCGCTCGATGGCGTCGTACAGCCAATCGTATTACGAGGAGCTGCGCTGGGCCCGGCCGGGCTTGCCGATCTTCCCGATCGACCTGTACGCCGTCTCGTCGCCCGAGGCGGCGGAGACGGTGCGCGCCAGCTTCGTCGACCCGGGAGACCTCTGCCGGCCGGCCGCGGCCGGTCCGATCGCCGCCGACGTTCCGGCCCGAGCCGTGAGCTGGAGCGTGCCGGGCTGCCAGGTCGCCGACGTCGCGAACCTCGTCGCGGCGCTGGCGTGCGAGCTGCGCGAGCGCGTGCAATTGCTCGAAGGGGCCGCCGTGACGTTCGTCGCCGAGCGCGGCGGGCAGGTCGAGGTGAGCCTGGCCAGCGGGCAGGTGCTGGCCTTCAGCGAGCTCGTGCTCGCGCCGGGCCCGTGGGTCGGGGACGAGGCCTGGAGCCACCTGACCGGCGCGCTGGGCATCCGGGTCAAGAAGGTGGTCGCGTTCCACCTCGAGCGCGCGATCGAGCGCACCAGCTGCGCGCTGCTCTTCCCCGAAGAGGATGCGTTCCTGGTTCCGCTGCCCTACCGCGGGCACTGGCTCTTCAGCTACACCTGCACCGAGTGGGACGTCCTGCCCGACCGGCTCGAGCGCGGGGTGAGCGAGGCCGACCTGCGCGACGCGCGCCGGGTCTTGCTGCGCTATGCCCGCGAGCTCGAGCCGGCGCTGCGCTTGGGGCGCGTCTTCTGCGACGCCTACAGCGCCAGCCGCGAGCCGGTCGTCACCGCGCTGGGCGCGAGCGGTAAGGTCGTCTTCGCCGGCGCGGCCAACGGCTCGGGTTACCGGCTCGCGCCCGCCATCGCTCGCGCCGCAGCCCACTTGCTCGCCTGAACGGCTCTCCGGAGGTTTCGCACCATGCGCATCACGACCGAGCAGTCCGCTTCGTTCTCGCCCGCGTTCGGGATCGACATGGCGGCGATCGGCACGCTCGCCGGACCGCCCGGGCGGGCCGCGGCCGGCAGTTTCGGCCGGGTGGCGCCGGGCGGCGCGACCGCGCCGCACCAGCACGACGAGGTCGAGTCGTTCGTGATCGTGGCCGGCGCGGGCGAGATCGTCGTCGACAACGTCGCGCACCGGGTCGCGCCGGGCGCGGTGATCGAGTTCGAGCCGTTCGAGACGCACGTGCTGCGCAACACCGGGGACGTCCCGCTGGTGTTCGTCGACCTGTACTGGCGCGATCCGGCCCACGCGGCCGCCGCGGCCCGGACGCCGGGGCGCGAGCGGCTGGCGGGGCGCCCGGTCTTCGCGTTCTCGACCCCGCCGACGCCCAACGGCGACCTGCACCTGGGCCACCTGTCCGGACCGTACCTGGGCGCCGACGTGTTCGTGCGCTTCCAGCGCATGCGCGGCGTCGAAGCCTACCACATCACGGGCAGCGACGACTTCCAGAGCTACGTGGTGGCGCGCGCGCGCACGGAGGGCTCGACCCCGCAGGAGATCGCGGCGCGCTACGGCGGCGAGATCGAGCGCACGCTGGCGCTGCTGGACGTCGTGCCCGACCAGTACACGGTGACCAGCGCCTCGCCGCGCTACCGCGAGGGACTGCGGGCGTTCTTCAGCCGGCTCGTCGCCTCGGGCAAGGTCGCCCGCCGCCGCGCGCCGGCGCTGGCCGACGGCGCCACCGGCGAGTACCTGTACGAGGTCGACGTCGCCGGGCTGTGCCCGACCTGCGGCGCGGCCGCGGGCGGAAACATCTGCGAGGAGTGCGGCGAGCCCAACCTCTGCGTCGACCTCGTGCAGGCGCGCTCGAACCTGTCGGAGCGCGCGCCGGTCGAGACGGCGGTCGAGCGCTACTCGCTGCCGCTGCACGAGTTCCGCGCCGCCGTGCTCGACCACCACCGGCGGGGCAAGGTGTCGCCCCGCCTGCAGGATCTCGCCCGGCGCGTGTTCGCGCGCCCCGAGCTGCACCTGCCGCTCACCCATCCGGCCGCTTGGGGCGTGCCGCCCGCCGAGCCGGCCGAAGGCGAGCAGGTCATCTGGGCCTGGCCCGAGATGGCCTACGGCTTCCTGTTCGGGATCGAGGAGCTGGGGCGGCGGCTGGGCCGCGCGTGGTCGGCCCTGCGCCCGCAGCGCGACTGGAAGATCGTCCACTTCTTCGGCTACGACAACAGCTTCTACCACGCGCTGCTCTACCCGGTGCTGTACCGGCTGGCGTTCCCCGAGTGGGAGTGCGACATCGAGTACAACGTCAACGAGTTCTACCTGCTGGACGGTTTGAAATTCTCCACCAGCCGCCGCCACGCGGTCTGGGGCAAGGAGATCCTCACTCCTCAAACGGTCGACGCGGTGCGCTACTACCTGGCCGCCACGCGCGGCGAGAGCGAGCGCACCAACTTCGAGCGCGCCGCGTTCGAGCGCACCGTGAAGGAGCGTTTGGTGGACGGCTGGCAGGCCTGGCTGCAGGACCTCGGCGGTCGGATCGCCGGCGAGTTCGGCGGGCTGGCGCCGGACGCCGGCTCCTGGGCGCCGCTGCAGAGCGCCTTCCTGGGCGCGCTGCAGACGCGCCTGGAGGCCATCGCGCTGCACTACGACGCCGACGGCTTCTCGCTCAACGCGGTGATGCGCGAGATCGACGGGCTGGTCGAGGACGCGGCGCGCTTCTCGCGCCGGCACGCGAGCCTGGCCCGCGACCCGGCGCTGCGCGACGAGTGGCGCACCGCGATCGCGCTCGAGCTCGCCGCCGCGCGCCTGCTGGTGCAAGTCGCCGCCCCGGTCATGCCGCGCTTCTCGCGCGAGCTCGCGCGCCGGCTCGGGCAGGCGCCGTTCGGCGTCTGGGCCGACGCGGTCAGCCTGGTCGCGCCGGGGACGCCGGTCGATCTGGCCGAGGCGGTGTTCTTTCACACCGAGCCGGCGCGCGAAGCCGCGCCGGCGGTCGCCTGATGCGCGAGACGACGGCCGCCGCCGCGCCGTCCGTTCTCGCCGCCGTCGCCGCCGGCCGGCCGCCGGCCGGCCACCGGGCGACCTTCTACCAGCCGGGCGGAACGGTCAGCCTGAGCCTCGAGGAGCTCGAGCGGCGCGCGCGGCAGCTCGGCTGGCACCTGCGCCGGCTGGGCGTGCGGGCCGGCGACCGGATCGGCATCGTCGCGCGCAACCGGCTCGAGTGGGTCCTGCTCGACCTGGCCTGCATCAAGCTCGGGGCGGTCAGCGCCGGGTTCGAGCCCGGCAAGTTCGACGCGCCGGGCGCGCTGGCCGACCGCTACGATCTGCGCTTGGTCTTCACCGACCGGCCGGCGCCGGGCGATCCGCGCGTCGTCGCGTTCGACGCCCTGCTGCCCGCGCTCGCGGACGCGCCGGCCGATCCGGAGCTGCCGCCGGTCGCGTACCGGCCCGACGACGTGGTGTCGATCAAGTTCACCTCGGGCAGCACCGGCGAGCCGAAAGGGCTGGGCGCGCGGGCGGGCAGCATCGACGGTTCGCTCGCCGCGGTGCAGACCTTGTTCGCGCACGGGCCGGGCGACACGCTGTTCGTGTTCCTGCCGCTCTCGCTGCTCCAGCAGCGCTACTGGATCTACTCCGCGCTCGCGTACGGCCACGACGTCGTGGTCGCCACCTACGAGCTGGCCTTTCACGCGCTCAAGCGCGAGCAGCCGACGGTGGTGATGGGCGTTCCGGGCTTCTTCGAGGCGCTGCGCAAGCAGCTCGACGGCCCGGACGGCGAAGGCGACCCGGCCGAACGGGCGCGGGCCGCGCTGGGCGGGCGGATTCGCTATTTGTGGACCGGTTCGGCTCCGGCCAGCCCCGACGTCTTGCGCTTCTTCGAGCGCTGCGGCATGCCGATCTTCGAGGGCTACGGCCTCAACGAAACCTGCATCGCGACCAAGAACGCCCCCGGCGCGCACCGGCGCGGCAGCGTCGGGCGGCCGCTGCCGGGCAAGCGCGTCCACCTCGACGCCGAGGGCGTCGTGATCGTGTCCAGCGACCAGCCGGTCAACACGCGCTACCTGTTCAGCGAGCCCGGCGCCTCGGAGGCGGTGTTCCTGCCCGACGGCTCGGTCCGCACCGGCGACCTGGGCCGGATCGACGAGGACGGGTTCCTGTATATCCTCGGCCGGGCCGACGACGTCGCGGTGCTGCGCAACGGGCGCAACGTCGTCGTGCGGCCGATCGAGGAGCGCCTCAAGCGCTGCCCCGAGGTCGAGGACTGCATCGTGATCGGCTTCGGGCGCGACCACCTCGCCGCCGTCGTCTGCGCCCGAGGCGGCGAAGCGGATCGCGCGGCGATCGAGGCGCACGTCCGGGAGTACAACGCCGCCGCCGGCGGCGACGAGCGGATCGGCGGGTTCGTGCTGGCCGACGAGCCGTTCAGCATCGCCAACGGGCTGCTGACCTCGCAGTACAAACCGCGTCGGCGCGCGATCCTCGCCCGCTACCAAGACCCCATCGACCGCTTGTACGGAGAGCTCGAATGAGACCGATCGACGACATCGCCGCCCGCAGCCTCGCGCGCATCCTGGGCCGGCCGGCGGACGCGCCGGCGATCGACCCCGACGCCGACCTGTTCGACCGCTACGGTCTGACCTCGCTGAAGATGATGCTGCTGATCACCTCGATCTGCGACGAGGCCGGCGCCGACCTGTCGCGGTTCTCCGAGGAAGACGTCGCGACGATGCGGACCCTGCGCAGCATCGTCGAGCGCCTGGAGCCGGCGGCCGGCGCGGCGGGCGGCGAGCGATGAGCTGGAGCGAGCTGGGCTCGGCCAGGCTCGAGAACGAGCACGTCCTGGTCCGCCCGTTGGTGGCCGAGGACCGCGCCGCGCTGGCCGGGATCGCGTTCGATCCCGACATCTGGCGCTACTTCGTGCAGCGCGTGGCGAGCGAGGACGATCTCGACGCGTTCGTGCGCGGCGCGCTCGACGACCGCGCGGCCGGCCGCCGCATGGTCTACGCGGTGGTCGACAAGACGCGCGGCGACGCGCTCGCGGGCAGCATGGCCTACGGCAACCTGGCGCCGTCCGAGCAGCGGCTGGAGATCGGCTGGTCGTGGCTGGGGGCGGCCTACCGCGGCGCCGGCGTCAACCGCTGGGCGAAGTTCCTGCTGCTCGAGCACGCCTTCGAGCGGCTGGGCTGCGAGCGGGTCGAGTTCAAGACCGACGTGCTCAACCTCCAAGCGCGCCAGGGATTGCGCAACATCGGCGCGACCGAAGAGGGCGTCTTCCGCAGCTACAACAACATGCCCGACGGCCGCCGGCGGGACGCGGTCTACTTCAGCATTCTCAAGCGCGAGTGGCCGGTGGTGCGGGCCGGATTGCTCGCGGCGCGCAAGCTGCCGGTCCCGGCCAGCGAGCTGTCGCGCGCGTGACGCCGTCCCTCGCCCCGCTCGCGCCCGTGCGGCTGGCCGGAACGCCGGCCGAGATCGGCCGCGGGCACGGCGAGCAGCTGCGCGCGGAGATCCACGCATTTCTCGACGACGGGCTGTGCCGGCTCGACCGCCTGCTCGTCCCGCAGCCGGACCGCGCGCGGCTGCGCGAGACGATCGACCGCTACGGCGAGGCGATCGCGCGCGGCCTGCCCGACGCCTACGCGGAGATCGCGGGCCTGGCCGCGGGCGCCGGGATCGAGCTGCGCGCCGCGCTGCTGCTCCAGATCCGGCGCGAGGTGCAGGGCTTCTCGCGCCTGACCAGCGCGGGCGACTGCTCGACGCTCTGCCGTCTGGGCCCTGACGGGGCGCTGCTGGCACAGACGATCGACCTCAACGGCGACCTCGACGACCACATGACGGTGCTGTCGATCGAGCACGCCGCCGGCGGCCGGCGCACGCTCGTGCTCAGCTTCAGCGGCCTGCTGGGCTATCTGGGGCTCAACTCGGACGGGCTCGCGGTGGGGCTCAACCTGCTGCTGGGCGGCGAGTGGGGACCGGGCATCCCGCCCTACCTCGCCATCCGCCACCTGCTCGACACCTGCGCCGACGTCGCATCGTGCCTGGAGCGGCTGCGCGAGCTGAAGCTGGCCAGCTCGCGCGCGCTGACGATCTGCGACCGGCGCGAGGCGGCCTGGGTGGAGCTCGTCGGCGGCCGGATGGCGGTGGCGCGCGGTGAGGCCCTCGCGCACGCCAACCACGTCCTCGCACCCGAGCTCGCCGGCGAGGACGCGATCAACCCCTTCGCCCGCATGTCGTCGGTCAAGCGGCTCGAGGCCTGCCGCGCCGCGCTGGGCGAGCTCTCCGCGGCGAGCGACCCGGAAACGGTCATGGCGCTGTTCGCGCAGCCGCCGATCCGCAAGCCCGACAGCAGCGACATCCGCCGCGAGCGCACCGTCGGGGCGGTGGTGATGCGGCCCGGAGCGGGCGAGCTGCACGTGCGCCGCGGCGACCCCGCCTTGTCCCGCACGCAGGCGTTCCGGATCGCCGGCTGAGGACCGCGCTCAAGCGACGCGGAGCAGCGCCCCGAAGCGCGCCCCGGACACGCCCGAGCCGAGCGCGACGAGATCGCCCGCGCCGAGCAGCCCGTCGGCGCTCATGTCGGCCAGGTTGATGAACGGGTCGCAGGAGTAGACGTGCGCCAGGCGCGCGACGTTGCGCAGGTAGAGCTGGTCGGCGCGAAAGCCCGCCTGCTGCTCCTTGAGCCGGACGACCGGCGCGAACAGGTTGTTGTGCGCCAGCCGGCGGACGGCGGCGGTCGCCGTGCCGGTGCGCTCGGCCAGCTCGTCGTTGACCCGCCGAGCGAGCGCCGCGGACAGCTCGCCGTTGGGCCGCATCTCCGCCGCGTCGACCGCCGCGGCGGTGGCCAGCAGCTCGAACGGGCCGGGAACGTCCCGCGCGACCACGCAGGCGGCGGCGCCGTCGCTGAACACGGCGAACGGGGCGAGGCGTTCGGCGGGCTCCTCCGCCCGGTCGGCCGCGACGACGAGCACCGCGCGGTGCTGGCCCGAGCGCACCAGCGCCGCGGCCAGCCCGAGCGCGGAGGTCATCGTCGCGCAGCGGTTGAGGCTGGCGCCGTACGGCACCGCGTGCGGAAGGCCCGTGTCGTCGAGCAGCCGGCCCACCACGTCGGCGTGGCGCTCGACGTCGGTCCCGAAGCGGACCGCGCAGACGATCGCGCCG
>JASLGJ010000282.1 GCA_030150085.1 Candidatus Elarobacter sp.
TGTCGAGGTAGTTCAGCTCGCGCGCGTGGTGGACGACGTTCTGCAGCGAGCGGCCGAGGAAGGCCAGCTTGCGGCCGTAGCGCTTGGCCTGGTCGACCACCTGCTGGATGCGCGGCACGTTGGAGGCGAACGAGGTGACCACGATGCGCCCCTTGGCGCGCGCGAAGATGTTCGAGAAGGCCTCGCCGACGATGCGCTCGGAGAGGGTGTGCCCGGGGCGCTCGGCGTTGGTCGAGTCGGAGAGCATCACCAGGACGCCCTCGTCGCCGACCCGCGCGATGGCGGCGAAGTCGGCCGGGTCGCCGTCGATCGGGGTCTGGTCGAACTTGAAGTCGCCGGTGTGGAAGACCGTTCCGCTGGGCGTGCGCAGGGCGATCGAGCAGGCCCCGGCCAGCGAGTGGTTGATGTGGATGAACTCGGCCTCGATCGCGCCGAAGCGGACCCGGTCGCCCGGCTCGACCGTGCGGGCGTCGATCTCGCCCGGCTTGTGCTCCTTCAATTTGGCGCGGATCAGGGCCAGGGAGAGCGGCGAGCCGACGATCGGGATCTTGGGGAACTCGCGCAGCAGGTAGGGGATGCCGCCGATGTGGTCCTCGTGGCCGTGGGTCACCAGGAGCGCGCGGAACTTGTCCTGCCGCTCGCGCAGGTAGGTGAAGTCGTTGATGACGATGTCGACCCCGAACATCTCCTCGTCGGGGAACATCAGGCCGCAGTCGACCACGACGAGGTCGTCGTTGGTCTCGATCACGGTCATGTTGCGGCCGATCTCGCCGCAGCCGCCGAGCGGCACGATCCGGAGGTAGGGCTCGTTGGGCGGAGCCGGGACGACGAAGGTATCGGAGTTCAACTGGGGTCCTTGCCGTGATGGTGGCCCGGTGGGAAGGACGAGCATGAAACATGCCGTCCTGACCGGCGCCGTGCTGGTACTCTGTTCGACGCTCGCGACCGCGCCCAGGCCCCCGGTGGTTCCACCGCGGCCCTCGGCCCGCCCGAGCCCGGCGCCCCGGGCGCCCTCGTTCGCGCTCTATTCGACGCACGCGCGCAGACTCGTCCAAGCCTACCTGCGCCTGAAGCTGCTCGAGACCCGGGAGGCCGACCTGGAGCGGGCCCGCAAGGTGATCGAGCGCCGGCTCGGGGCGAACGCCCTGTTCGGCGAAACACCTCCGCCGTACGCCCGGTAGCAGCCGGCGTCGTTCGCCCGCTCGTCCTCCACCCGCTCGTTCTCTAGAGGGAGACTTCACCCGTGTCCGAGGCAACCGTCGAACCCCGCAGCGGCCTGCTCAACGTGGTGGACATCGTCATCGCGCCCGGCACCGCCTTCGGCCGCCTGCGGCTGGTCCCGACCTGGGGCTGGGCCTTCCTGGTCGCGGCCCTGCTGGCCGTCGCGGGCTCGCTCCTGACCCAGCCCGCGGTGATGCACGCCATCGCCACCGGCATGCCGGCCCAGCTCGCCGCGGCGCCGGCCATCGCCCGCCTCCCGGCGGCCCAGCAGGCCCACGTCATCCAGCAGCAGCTCGCGATCTTCCGCTTCATCGCGCAGTACGGCTGGCTGTTCGTGCCGGTCTGGATCCTGGTGCTGGGGCTGATCCAAGGGCTGGTGATGACGGTCGCCAACGCGATCGCCAAAGGCGACGGCTCGTTCGGCAAGTACTTCGCGCTCAGCGTGACCGTGGCGGTGGTCGGGCTGGGGCTGGCCTCGCTCGTCACCGCGCTGATCGTGGTGCTGCGCGGGGCCGGATCGTTCGACGACATGAAGGCGGTCCAGAGCGCCGTGCCCAGCCTGGCGACGCTCGCCCCCGGCTCGCACGGCGCGCTGCACGGCTTCCTCGAGGCGCTCTCGGTCTTCAACCTCTGGGCGACGGCCCTGCTGGCGCTGGGCATGACGGTCGTCGGGCGCATCCCGCGCTCGGCGGCCTGGGCGACCGCCGGGCTGATGCTGCTCGTCGCCGCGCTGACCGCCGCCTACGGCGCCGCGCAGCAAGGATAGGATGCGCGCACTCCTCGCCGGCGCCGTGCTGGCCGCGGCCGCCGGGTTCGCCGTGCCGGCCGCGGCTCAGACGCCGGCCGCGCCGCTCGACCTGAGCGGCGCGGTCCGCTACGCGCTCGACCACGATCCCACCGTCCTGGCGCGCCGCGCGACCTTGGCCCAGAACGAGTCGACCTTCGCCCGCGACCACGCCGCCGAGTTCCCGGCCCTGAGCGGCTCGCTGCAGAACCAGCTCGCCAAGAGCAACGGCAACAACGGCGGCTCGTTCCAGCAGTTCGGGCTCTCGCAGGCTCAGGTGTTCTCGCAGAACGCGGCCCAGATCGGGGCCGTCTACAACCTCTATAACGGCTCGCTCAACCAGATCCAGGCCCAGCAGGCCAAGCGCCAGGTCGAGTCCGCGCGCTTCGACGAACGGCGGGCCGAGCAGCAGCTGGCCTCCGACGTCGCGACGGCCTGGTACGGCGCGGTCCAGCGGCGCGACGCGCTGCGGCTGGCCGAAGGCGACCGGGCCTACCAGCTCCAGCTGCTGGCCGCCGCGCGGGCCCAGGAGCGGGTCGGCCGGGTGGCCGGGGTGGACGTGCTGCGGGCCCAGGTCAACGAGCTGCGCAGCGAGTCCAACCTCACTTCGGCGCGGGCCGACGAGGTGAACGCGCGCGAGTCGCTGGCGCAGCGCATCGGGGCCCCGCCCGACACCGCCTTCGCGCTCCCGCCCGAGCTGCCCGAGCCGGCCCTGCCGACGACCCCGGTCGACGCGCTGGTCGAGGCCGCACTGGGCGCGCGGGCCGACGTGGCCGGGGCCCGGGCCCAGGTCGGCGTGGCCCGGCTGGCCGACGCGGCGATCGAGACCGACCGCCGCCCGCAGCTCCAGCTCACCGGCTCGTTCGGCAACACCGAGACGCCCACGACCCAGACCATCACCCCGTTCGGCACCCTGGGCGAGATCCGCCGCCCGGGCTTCTGGCAGATGGGCGCGACCGAGACCTTCACCCTGCCGCTGATCGAGTACGGCACGCGGCGGGCGGCGCACCGCGCCGCGCGGGCCCAGATCGACGCCGCGCTGGCGACCCTGGCCTCGACCGAGTCGGGCGTCGCGACCGACGTGCGCCAGGCCCTGCGCGGCGCGCAGACCGCCTCGGCCAACCTCGCCACCGCGCGCGAGGCGCAGCGGCTGGGCGCGGAGTCGGCCCGCATCGCGCAGCTGCAGTACCGCAACGGGCTGATCTCGCTCACCGACGCCACCAGCGCGCAGCAGAGCGCGCTCCAGGCCGCGACCGATCTGGTCGCGGCGCGCGTCACCTACCTGGACGCGCTGGTCCGCCTGCGCGTCGCGGTCGGCGTCGCCGACCCGCTCGCCGTCGTTCAACCGGGGGCCCCGTGAACAGCACCGACGCCATCACCACCAGCACCAGCACCAGCGGGGCGAGCGCCGACACGGCGGTGGTCCGCAGCCACCGCCGCCGCAACGCGCTCGTCCTGATCGTCGCGCTGGTCGCGATCGTCGCGATCGGAGCCTTCGCGGCGCGCCCGCGCGCGAACGCGATCTCCGCCCGCGTGGTGACCGTCGCGCACACCCGCTACCAGACGAAGCTGCCCGAGACGGGCGTCGTGCAGCGCCCGCAGACCAACGTGCTCAGCGCGCTGGTGGCCGGCAACCTGGAGCGGATCTGGGTCAAGCCGGGCGACCACGTCCACGGCGGGCAGGTGCTCGCGACGATCTCCAACCCCCAGCTCGTCAACGCCGAGCAGAGCGCGCACGAGGCCTACCTGGCCGCGGCGGGCCGGGCCCGCACCGCGGCCGAGACCAACGCCACCCTGCCGACCCAGAACCGCTCCGCGGTGATCCAGGCCACGGCCGCGCTGCAGGCCGCGCGCTCGACCCTCAACCAGGCCATCACCGACCAGCGCGCGGGCGCGCAGTCGGGCCTGGGCTACGGCGGCACCTCGGCCGCGCAGCAGCGCGCCGCGGCCGACGCCGACGTCGCCAGCCGCCAGACCGACCTGCGCGAGGCCCAGCGCATCGCCGACGCCAACCGCGACCTCTACGCCCAAAAGGCGGTCTCGCGCGACACCCTCGACCAGTCGGTCGCCAAGCTCGACCAGGCCCGGGTGGCCTACCA
>JASLGJ010000250.1 GCA_030150085.1 Candidatus Elarobacter sp.
CGCACCGATCGCGTCGGCGACCTCATCCTCTCCACGCCGGCGATCGCCTCGATCCGCCGCTCGTTTCCGGACGCCCACGTCACGCTGGCGTGCAGCCGCTACAACGCGGTGGTGGTCGAGCGCTCGCCCGATGTCGACGAGCTCGCGCGCTACGAAGAGGGCGAAAAGCCCGAGACGTTCGGGGCGCGCTTTCGCGGCGTCGACCTCGCCGTCGCGCTGGCCCCGCGCGACGTCGACCACCGGATCGTCGCCGCGACCCGTGCGCCCAAGCGGGTCGGCTACACCTACGCCACCCGCTGGCTGGCCCGGCTCGCGCTGCGCTTCCGGCTGACCGACGTGGTGCTCAGCCAGGCCGACCCGGCGCTCTCCGAGCGCCACCCCGAGCGCGCGATCGCCCACGAGGTCGACCAGGTGCTGGCCGTCGCCAGGGCCGCCGGCGCGACGACCCTGGCTCGTGACCTCGTCCTGCCCCTGAGCGACGCTGACCGCGCCGCAGTGGCCGATCTGCCCGAGCGCCCGGTCGTGGTGCAGCTCGGCAAGCGCTGGACCGAGGGCGGCTCGACCCCGGCCAGCCTGCTCCAGCTCTTGCGCGACCTGCGCGCCCTGGGCCGCCCGCTGGTGGCGACCTACGCGGCCGACGGGCGCGAGCTGGCCGCGGCGACCGCCTCGCCCAGCGCCCGCCCGTCGGCGGCGTAGGTCGCCACCAGCGGCCGGCCCAGGGCCCGCAGGTCGCGCAGGAGCTGGAGCAGGCTGGCGGCGGTCGAGCCGCCCTCGGTCCAGCGCTTGCCGAGCTGGACGACGACCGCGCGCGCGGGCAGGTCGGCCGCCGCGGCCCGGTCGGCGTCGCTCAGGGGCAGGACAAGGTCGCGGACCAGGGTCGTCGCGCCGGCGGCCTGGGCCACGGCCAGCACCTGATCGACCTCGTGGGCGATCGCGCGCTCGGGGTGGCGCTCGGAGAGGGCCGGGTCGGCCTGGCTGAGCACCACGTCGGTCAGCCGGAAGCGCAGCGCCAGGCGGGCCAGCCAGCGGGTGGCGTAGGTGTAGCCGACCCGCTTGGGGGCCCGGGTCGCCGCGACGATGCGGTGGTCGACGTCGCGCGGGGCCAGCGCGACCGCCAGGTCCACCCCGCGGAAGCGCGCCCCGAACGCCTCGGGCTGCTCGCCCTCCTCGTGGAGCGCGAGCGCGTCGACGTCGGGCGAGCGCTCGACCACCACCGCGTTGTACGGGCTGCAGGCCAGCGTGACGTGCGCGTCCGGGAACGAGCGGCGGATCGAGGCGATCGCCGGCGTGGAGAGGATGAGGTCGCCGACGCGATCGGTGCGCGAGAGGAGGATCCGCACGACCTCCGCGAGGTTAGCGGCGCCCTTCCTCCGCGTCCTGCTCGTCGAGGTGCGAGCCCATCGTGTCGAGCACGTAGTGGTTGGCCGCCTGGCGCCGCTCCGGCGGCACGTGCTCGTCGAAGTACGCCACCAGGTCCGCGTCGCTCGCGCCGTTGCCGATCAGGCGCTTGAAGTCGGCGTCCGAGACGCCGGCCGCGCGCAGGAAGCCCTGCGAGAGCGGGCAGTAGGCGACGTAGTCGGCGTGGGTCCCGGCCGCCTCGGCGCGAGCCTTGTCGGCCAGGCGCGCCAGCCACGCGTAGCCGCCCAGCATGTCGCGGCCGCTGCGCGGCGGGGCCTTGGTGAAGTCCGGTGCGCTGACGCTCATGTCCGCGGTTATACCCGCCCGTACGCCGCTCGTCGCCAGGCCGGCTCGCCGGTCTCGTCGGGCCCGACACTCCTTGGAGTACCGTTCGCGCGCGGCGCGGAACCCTCGCGGATGATCACGCCCGCCGAGCTCGCCGCCGTCCCGCTCTTCGCGGCGATCCCCCACGCGCTGCGGGCGCGCCTGGCGGCCCGCTCGGCCGACATCCGCGCGAACGCCGGCGAGTGGATCTCCTACGAGGGCGACCCGCCCTACTTCTGGACCCTGCTCGAAGGCGAGGTCGAGCGGGTGAAGACCGTCGCGGGCGAGGACGTGCAGGTCACGACCTTCGACCCCGGCGAGTACTTCGGCGAGGTGCCGCTCATGCTGGGCACCGAGTCGTTCGCCGCGATCCGCGCGCTGCGGCCCTCACGCCTGATGCGCACCGACCCGGCCGACTTCCACCTGCTGCTCGGCGAGTCGGCCGAGGCCGCGGCGATCATGGCCCGCTCGCTGAGCCGGCGCGTGGCCTTCATCAGCGGCGCGGTGGCGGCCGAGAGCCACACCCAGGCCACGATCGTCGGCGACCGGCTGGACTTCGCGTGCCACGACATCCGCGACTTCCTCTCGCGCAACCAGATCGCGTTCGAGTGGCTCGACCCCGGCGACGAAGCGGACGCCGAGGTCATCCCGGCCGCCGCGCGCGGCGCGCGCCGCTACCCGCTGGTGCTGCTCGCCGGCGGGCAGGTGCTCGAAGCGCCCGGCAGCCGCGAGCTGGCGCGCGCGCTCAACCTTCAGATCGCGCCGCGCGCGGCGGCGTACGACCTGCTGATCGTCGGCGGCGGACCGGCCGGGCTGGCGGCCGCGGTGTACGGCGGCTCGGAAGGGCTGCGCACGATCATGATCGAGGGCGAGGCCCCGGGCGGCCAGGCCGGCACCTCGTCGCGGATCGAGAACTATCTCGGCTTTCCGACCGGCGTCTCCGGCGGCGACCTCGCCAACCGCGCGCTGCAGCAGGCCAAGCGCTTCGGCACCGAGATCCTCGTGACGCGCTGGGTGCGCACGATCGCGCCCGCCGCGGACGGCTACCTGGTGACGCTCGACGGCGCCGAGACCGTGACGGCGCGCGCGCTCGTGATCGCGCCCGGCGTGGCCTGGCGCGAGCTGCCCGCCGAAGGCGCGGCGGCGCTCGTCGGGCGCGGCATCTACTACGGCGCGGCGCGGACCGAGGCGATGGGCGTGCGCGGCAAGGACATCTTCCTGGTCGGGGGCGGCAACTCGGCCGGCCAGGCCGCGATGTTCTTCTCCAGCTACGCGCGCAGCGTGACGGTCCTGGTGCGCGCCGACGGGCTCGAGCGCAGCATGTCGCACTACCTGATCGCGCAGCTGCGCACCAAGGACAACATCGCGATCGAGCCGCGCACGACGGTGGTGCGGGTCGGCGGCGGCGCGCACCTGGAGACGATCGCGACCCGCGCCGAGCCCGGCGGCGAGGTGCGCGAGCGGCACGCCGACGCGCTGTTCGCCTTCATCGGCGCCGACGCCGAGACGGCCTGGCTCCCGGCCGAGATCGAGCGCGACGCGCGCGGCTACGTCCGTACCGGGCGCGACATCGAGCGCTGGGGCGAACGGCGCGCCCCGTTCCCGCTCGAAACGAGCCTGCCCGGCGTGTTCGCCGCCGGCGACGTCCGCAGCACCTCGGTCAAGCGCGTGGCCTCGGGCGTCGGCGAAGGCAGCATGGTGGTCGCCTACGTCCACCAGTACCTCGAAACCCTGGCCCGCGGCTAGCGCGGTGCCGTGCGCTCGTCCAGCGGGACGAACGTGCGGCTCTTCTCGTCGTAGCTCTCGACCGCGCCGGTCTTGATGTCGTAGAGCCAGCCGAACACTTCGAGGCCGTGGCGGCGGCCCACGGCGACGGCCGGGTGGGTGCGCATGTTGTCCATCTGGGCGATGACGTTCTCGCGCGTGAGCAGCGCCAGCACCTCGTCCTCGGAGAGCCCGGCGGAGGCGTCGCGCGCGATGCGCGTCGCGGCCTCGGCGTGGCGCAGCCACAGCGCGACGGCGGTCAGGTCCTTGAACTGCCCGGGATCGCGCAGGGCCTTCATCGCGCCGCAGTCGGAGTGCCCGCAGACGATGATGGCCTGCACCTTGAGCACCGTCACCGCGTACTCGAGCGTGGCCGAGACGCCGCCGAACGAGTCGCCGTAGGCGGGCACGATGTTGCCCACGATCTGGCACTCGAACACGTCGCCCGGGTCGCCGGCCAGGATCAGGCTCGGCACGACGCGCGAGTCGGAGCAGGTGATGAACAGCACGCGCGGGTTCTGGCCCTGCGCCAGCTCCGCGAACAAGTCTTGCCGCGCGGGAAACGACTCCGCCCGAAAGCGGCGGTAGCGCTCGACCAGGAAGTCGCGGATGGAGCCGTCGTGCGAATCGCCGTTCGTGCCGTTCATGCCGGAGTCCAATACCGTGCGGAACGAAGCGATTCCGCCTCGCGCTCCATCAGCGCTGCGCCTTCGCGCGCTCCAGCTCGTCGTAGTAGGCGGCGCTGGCGAGCAGCCGGGCCGCGGCGAGCTTGGCCGGGGGGAGCTTCGTCTCGGCGCTCGCCGTGCCGACGAGGCGCTCGAGCCGGGCCGGGAGGCCGCTCTTGCGCAGCGCGTCGCCGAGCAGGCGCTGGGGCGCGGTGTCGCCGATCGCCAACGCGACGCGCCAGCCGGGGTGGAGCGCTTCCAGCCGCACCGCGGTGCGGGCTTGGGCGCGGACCTGGCGCAGCATCCCCGCGACATTGGTGCCCTTGGGCGCGGGCTTCCAGTGGAACGCCACCGCGCGGCGGTTGAACACGGCCTTGGTGCCGAGCGCGCGCAGGCGCAGGCCCAGCTCGATGTCCTCCCAGCCGTACTCCGAGAACGACTCGTCGAAGCGCCCGCCCGCCGCGTCCAGCCGCGCCCGGCGCACGCTCACGTTGGACGTCCAGAACCAGTTCGCGCTGTAGTTGCGCGGCGACCAGACCGGCAGGGGCAGCTTGTCGAAGGACTCGGTGTTGATCACCGCGCCGCGCACCACCACGTCGCCGTGCCGCTCGTCCGAGCGCAGGTGCTCGGCGGCGAAGACCGGCGTCGGGAGCACGTCGTCGTCGATGAACGCGATCCGCTCGCCGGTCGCCCGCGCGATCCCGGCGTTGCGCGCCTTCGCCAGGCCCGCGTTGGCCTGGTTCACCACGGTGAGCTTGCAGGTGGCGAGGCGCTGGGCGCGCTCGATCACCGCCGGCGTGTCGTCGCGCGAGCCGTCGTTGACCAGCACGACCTCGTACCGGTCGGGCGCGAGCGTCTGGTCGAAGCACGCCTCCAGCACGCGCCCCAGCAGGTGCGCGCGGTTGTAGGTGCAGAGCTGGATGGTGAGCTTCATCAGAACCGCGTGTTGCAGACCGGGCGCTGGTCCGCCGCGAACGCGCGCGCGACGCGCGGCAGCATGGCGGCCGGTTCGAGCGCCGCCAGGCGATGGCGCACCAGCGCCGGGAGGTCCAGCGCGCCGACCACCAGCGACGACAGGTCCGCGATCCCGATGCGCAGCGTGGCATCCGGCGGCGGGCCGTTCGGGCCCGAGGCGCCGTCGTGCGGCGACGTTCGCTCGGCAAGAGCCGGCGCCCCGTGCGGGCCGAAGCGGAACGTCCACGTCCCGCCGGTGGCGGGGTGGAAGTCGTCCTCGACGTCCAGGCGCAGCGCGAACGGCGCGTCGGCGGCGGGGAGGTGGGCGAAGGCGCGCTCGACGTCGAGCACGCGGTACATGATCCCCAGGCCCGTCTCGGCGACGCGGTGCGCGGCGGGCGGCGCTATGGCCAGGTCCGAGCCGTCGCGCGGGTCCTGCGCGGCGGCGAGGTACAGCGCCTCGTCCTGCGACTCGACCACGATGCGGGCGAACTGGTCCTGCTGCGAGCGCAGGTAGCCCAGCAGCGCGGCAAACGCCGCGTCGTCCTCGGCGTGCACGTCGCGCACGACCAGGGCGTCGCGGTTGCGGCGCTCCTCGTCCAGCTCGACGCTGGTCTGCATGTAGGCGCGCAGCGCGCCGTCGCGCTCGACGCCGACGTAGCGCAGCGCCGGTTCGGCCAGCGCCTGTTCCATGCCCGGGCGGTGCTTGGCGATCAGGCCGTTGACGCGCGGCCGCACGCGCTCGGTGCAGGCCAGCACCGCGTCGAGATCGTCCGGGCCGAGGATGCGCGCCGTCCCGGCCGCGGGCCCGGGGCCGTGCGCGCCGCCTGCCCGCAGCGCCGCGGGCGCGAAGCGGTAGCGGTGCACGGGCGTGCCGTAGCCGAAGCCGAGCTTGCGGTAGAAGTCGAACCGGAACGCGTGCAGGATCGCGAACGGCGCGCCGCGCTCGCGGTAGTGGTCGAGATACCAGCGGATCAGCGCGCGCGCCACGCCCTGCCGCTTGTGCGCGAGGTCGACCGCGACGCTGCCCACCCCGCCGGCGAGCGCGTCCGTGCCGCGCACGTTCATGGTGTAGTCGAACAGCCGCATCGCGCCGGCCGGCGCGCCGCCGCGCTCGGCGACGACGTAGCGCGTGAGGGGCTGAGCGGCTTGCGCGCGCAGCCGCCGCGCGGTCGCCGCGAGCTCCTCGGCGTCGGTCACCTTCATGATCGGGTACGCGTCGGCGAGCAGGCGCGCGAGCGCGGTCCAGGTCGCCTCGCCGGCGGCCGGGTCGAGCACGCGCAGCGCCGGCGCGCCGAGGGCGGCCGCCATCAGAACAGGCGCGCGCCGTTGGGCACGGGCTTGCTCGGGCGCACCAGCACCACCGCGCCCTCGGCGTCGGGGAAGCCCAGCGTCAGCACCTCGCTCGAGAAGCCGGCGATGCGCTTGACCGGGAAGTTCACCACCCCGCAGACCTGCGTGCCGACCAAGTCGGCGGCGGTGTAGTGGACCGTCACCTGGGCCGAGGACTTCTTCGTCCCCAGCTCCGGTCCGAAGTCGATGCTCAGCACGTAGGCCGGCTTGCGCGCGCCGGCCAGCGGCTCGGCGCTCAGCACGGTGCCGACGCGGATGTCGACCTTCGCGAAGTCGTCGTATTGAATCACCGCTCAGCGTTCGGCGGCCGTCACGAGCAATCCGTCGAGCGCGGCGAGGATGCGCTCCTCGTCGAGCGCGCGCACGCAGGCGAAGTCGGGGCAGGTCTCCTTGCGGTGGCCGGGCGGGCAGGGGTAGCTCGGGCGCACCACCGCCGTGCGCGGGCCCTTGGGCGCCCAGCGGTCCGGCTCGTCCGACTGCAGCGCGAAGATGCCGACCGTCGGCGCGCCGGTTGCGGCCGCGACGTGCATGGGTCCGGAGTCCATCGCGATCACCGCGCGCGAGCTTTCGGCCAGCGCGGCGAACGCGCCGATCGTCGTCGCCCCGCCGAGCGCGATCACGCC
>JASLGJ010000309.1 GCA_030150085.1 Candidatus Elarobacter sp.
CCGAGCCGTGGCAGTTCCTGGCGCGCAACGCGGTGATCGCGCTCCTCTCGGATGCGATCGTCGTCGTCGAAGCCGCCGCGCGCAGCGGCGCGCTCAACACGGCCGGCCACGCCGCCGACCGCGGCATCCCGGTCCTGGCCGTCCCGGGCGACGTCGACCGCCCCAAGGCGGCGGGCTGCAACGGCCTGATCCGCGACGGCGCGATCCTGGTCCGCGGCGCGGAAGACGTGCTGGCCGCGCTGCCGTTGCCGCTCGCCCCGCCGCCCCGCCGCAGCCCCGGCGTACCGCGGGCGCGGGCGGGCGACTCGCCCGAGGTGCGCCGGGTGCTGGCCGCGCTGGCCGACGGTGCCTGCGATGCCGCGCGGCTCGCGGACGAGCTCGGCCTGCCGCCCTGGCAACTGCTCCCGCTGCTCACCGAGCTGGAGCTGGCCGGCCGCATCGAGCCGGGCCCGGACGGTTACGCGCTGGCAGGGAGCGGCTGAGTTGACATGGACGAGCAGCCCCTGCAATACTCTCGGCACGCCCGCCGCAGGCTGGTGACGCGCCACATCACCGAGGACGAGATCGAGGCCATCGTGCGGTACCCGGGGTGGCGCGTTCGCTCGTCCGAGGGCACGATCGAACATCACGGGTACAGCGACGACGGTCGCCTCTTCACCATCGTGACGGACTGGGCCCAGACCCGGGTCATCACGATCATCGACACGCTGCGCAGACGGCGCCGCAACAGAAGACGATGAAATCCCCTCTCGACATCATGATCGACACCGGCGTGGTCTACGTTCGCTACGAGGACGACGACGGCTTCGACGGTTCGCTGGCCCTCGTTCGCGGCTCCGGCGGCACCGTGCACGCTCTGGGAACCGACGATCCGGGCTTCGTGGACGGCGGCGTCACCGTCGACCTGAGCGACAGCGACTCCGTCATCGGGATCGAGATCGTGCGCGGTTCCGACCCGCTCGCGCTGGCGCTCGCCCGCGACTACGCCGCCGCGCACGGGCTCGCGTTCCCGGCCCGGCTCGAGCCCGCCAGGCACTCGGCCTGACCGTTCGGCTGATCGCGGTCGGGAAGGTGCGCGAGCGCTACCTGGCCGCGGCGATGGCGGATTTCCGGACCCGGCTGCGGCCCTACCACCGCCTCGAAGAGGTGGAGGTGCGGGCCGCGGACGGGGCCGATCCCGAGCGCGCCTTGCGCGCCGAAGGCGAGGCGATCCTCAAGCTGCTCGACCCCGCCGACCACGTCTGGCTGCTGGAGCGCAGCGGGACCGCATTTTCCAGCGAGGAGCTGGCGCGGCGGATCGAGCGCTTGCCGCACCAGGGCGTGGCGCGCCTGACCGTGATCGTCGCGGGCACGTACGGGGCCTCGCCGGCGCTGCTGGCGCGGGCCGACCTGCGCTGGTCGCTCTCGCCCCTGACCCTGCTGCACGAGTGGGCCCGCGCGCTGGTGCTGGAGCAACTGTACCGCGCGGCGAAGATCGCCCGCGATGAACCCTACCACCACTAGCGGGCTCGGCACGACGAAGGTCGCCGAGCCCGGATCGCTGCTGACCCTCGCAGAGCTCGCCGCCCGCTTCGCCGAGGCCGCGCGCGCGCTCTACCCGGGGTCCGAGCCGGCGGTGGCGTTCGAGGCCCCGCGCCGGGCCGAGTTCGGCGACCTGGCGACCAACGTCGCGTTCGGCCTGGCCAAGGCGGCCCGCAAAGCGCCGCAGGCCATCGCGAGCGAGCTGGCCGAGCGCGTGCTGGCCGATCCGGCCGCGCGCGCGACGGTGGCCGAGGCGACGCCGGTCGCGGGGTTCGTCAACCTGCGCCTGGTGCCGGCCTTCTGGCAGCGCGTCGTGGCCGAGGTGCTGCGGGCGGGCGCGGACTACGGGCGCGGCGCGCCGACCGGCGAGCGCATCTCGCTGGAGTTCGGGAGCGCGAACCCGACCGGCCCGCTGGTCGTGGTGCAGGGGCGCACGCTCTCGATCGGCGACAGCCTGGCCAAGACGCTGCGCCACGCCGGCTACGCCGTCTTCACCGAGTGGATCATCAACGACGCCGGCTCGCAGATCGACGTGCTCGGGAAGTCCGTCTACGCGCGCTACCGCCAGCTGTTCGACCCGGCCTTTCCGTTCCCCGAGGACGGCTATCCGGGCGACTACCTGATCCCGCTGGCGGAGCAGCTGCGCGCGCGCGACGGCGCGCGCTGGCTGAGCGTGCCCGAGGACGAGGCGGTGCCGCCGCTCGCGCAGTTCGCGCGCGACGCGCTGGTCGCCGAGCAGCAGGCCGTCGCGCACCGCTTCGGGGTCGACTACGACCTCTGGCAGTCCGAGAAGGAGCTGCACGAGAGCGGCGCGATCGAGCGCGGCATCCAGCGCTTGCGCGACGCCGGCGTGCTCTACGAGAAGGACGGCGCGACCTGGCTTCACACCAAGGAAGCCGGCGACGACGAGGACCGGGTGGTGATCCGCAGCGACGGCCGCCCGACCTACTTCGCGCAAGACGTGGCCTACCACTACGACAAGCTGCAGCGCGCGGACCGGGCGATCGACATCCTCGGCCCCGACCACCACGGCTACATCGCGCGCCTGAACGCGCTGGCGAACGCCTACGGCCGGCCGGGCGCGTTCGAGGTGCTGATCGCGCAGCAGATCACGCTCAAGCGCGGCGACGAGATCCTGTCCATGTCCAAGCGGGCCGGCAACCTGCTCACCCTGGCCGAGGTGATCGACGAGGTCGGGGTCGACGCGGCGCGCTTCTTCTTCGTCATGCTCTCGACCGACCAGCCCCTGACGTTCGACCTGGAGCTGGCCAAGAAGCAGTCCAGCGACAACCCCGTCTA
>JASLGJ010000316.1 GCA_030150085.1 Candidatus Elarobacter sp.
CCAGCGGCGCGGGGCGCGCCGGGTCGTACGACGCGGGCACGACCAGCACCACGTCGCGCTCGCGCCCCAGGCCCAGGCGGTGCTCGCCGGGCGGCAGCGGGCTTTGGGTGGGCGCGGCGGGCCGGGCGTGCAGGCGCGCGCTCTCGGGCACTCTCACACGCCGGTCGGAAAGGTCTCGGGCAGCTCGCCGTCCGGCGCGAGCCGCTCGAACGGGTCGAGCGGCTCGAGCACGCGGGTGCGGTCGAGGTGCACGGCCACGTCGAACTGGGCCGCCAGGTCGGCCTCGAAGTAGTGGCTCCGGCGCTCGGTGTCGGGGCGGTAGATCACGCCGATGGCCCGTTCGAGCCGCGCGCCGCCCAAGGCCTGCCGCACCGCGGGCGGGCGCAGGTCGAGCGCGAAGGCCGGCCCGACGCGGTGGAAGAGCAGCTCGTACGAGCCCGGCGAGCCCGGCCGCACGGTCATCACGCGGTGCTGCGCGCCCCAGTCGTCGGCCGCCATCACCGTGCCGTCGAAGGTGAACTGCCCGACGCTGCACACCTCGCCGCCGTAGCGCTCGCGCGCGAGCTGCCCCAGGTTCACCTCGCCCCGCCGGCCCATCGCGGTCGCGCGCGCGTCGCCCAGGTGCGAGTTGTGCGCCCAGACCACCACCCGGTCGCCGCCGCGCGTCGCGCGCAGGTGCTCGCGCACCCGGCACAGCGTCTCGTCCATGTGCCGGTCGCGCACGTTCCACGAGCTCGCGTCCCAGGCGAACATGGTGCGGTAGTAGCTCTCCGCGTCGGCCGCGACGCGCGCGTTGGCCTCGGTCAGGAACGCCTCGTCGGCCGCGGCCACGCCGTCGCCGCGCGCGTAGGCCTGCACCTGTTCGGCGATGCGGCGCAGCGCGTCGCGCACCGCGGCGCGGCAGTCGTCGCCCAGCTGCAATTCGGTCGCGTAGCCGTAGCGCTGCGGGTCGTCGCCGAAGCGGTCGAAGCAGGCGTAGCGCTCGCGCACCGCGGCGGCGTTGCCCGGATCGACCCGTTCGAGGTACGCGACCACGGCCTGCATCGAGGCGTGCAGGCTGTAGAGATCCAGCCCGAACATCCCGGCCCGCCGCTCGGGCGGCAGGCGCAGGTTGTGCGCGCGCAGCCAGCGGACGAAGTGGCGCACCACGGTGTTGCGCCACATCCAGCTCGGGAAGCGGGTGAAGCCGGCCAGCGCGCGCTCGGCGTCGTCCGCGCCGGCGCCGCTCGCGTAGCGGTGCAGCGCGGCGGTGTCGGGCAGGTCGCCCTCGATGGCGACCCCGGTGAAGCCGCGCTCGGCGATCAGGCGCTTCGTCAGCTCGGCGCGCCGGGCGTAGAACTCGTGCGTGCCGTGCGAGGCCTCGCCGAGCAGCACGACCGCCGCGTCGCCGACCAGCTCCAGCACCTCGTCGACCGGGCGCGCCGCCGCGCGCAGCGCCTGCGTGTCCGTTTCCACCGCGTGTACCCCCGCCGCTCAGCGTACCCAGCCGGGCCGGCCGCGCCGCGGTGGAACGCTCGCCCCGCTCCGCTCCTGCTTCGGCGAGCGCCTAGACCTTCAGCGGCTGGAGCAGCGCCTCGATGCGCAGCACCGCGGTGTCGAACGCGTCGGGGCCGCTGCGGGCCAGCGTGTCGTAGAGCGCGATCGCGGTCGTGCGGCTCAGCACCGCCGCGCGGTACCAGGCCGAGCTCGGCGCGAGCTCGGCCAGCGAGGGAACGCGGCCCCAGCGCTCCTGCAGGCGCGGCGCCACCACGTGCGCGGCGTGCACCGAGAGCACGTAGTCGTGGTCGCTGAGGTGGTTGACGAACGCTTCGAGCGGGGCCGGCTCGGCGGCCAGCACGTAGCTCGCGCCGGCGCGCCGCAGCAGGCCGTAGTCGACCGGGTCGACCCCGGCCACGATCGCCGCCGCGCGGCACCAGGCCGCGACCTTCGCCTCGTCGCCCAGCGACGGCGCGGCGTGCGCGGAGAGCAGGGTCGTGACGAAGCGCGGGTCGCGTCCGCCCGCGATCGCCTCGGCGCCCGAGAGCACGTGGTGCGCGCCGGTGCCGGCGATGGTCAGCTCGTCGAGCAGCGTGCCGTCGTACTTCCAAGCGAACACGACCGTCTTCATCACGTCGTGGTAGAGCGCCGCGGCGATCGCGGTGTCGCGCGAGACCGTCGGGCGGCCGCCGAAGTAGTGCGCGTCGTAGCTCGAGGCGAACCCCAGCGCGACGGTGGCGTTGAACGACTCGTGCATCGCCAGACCGCCGGGATAGGCGTGGTGCGAGCCCTCGCCCGAGCCGGGCGCGGCCCAGAACGGCTGCGGCACGGTGCTCGCCTCGGGGTCCGTGTCGGGCGGGAAGATCCCGCTCACCGGCGCGTCGGCGGGCACGAACCCGGCCCGCGCCAGCGCGTCGCGCACCGCGGCGCGCGCGGCGGGGGTGGGGTGGCGGTCGGGATAGGCCGGGCGCCCGCCCCGGATCAGGTACTGCACCGCCTCGCGCAGCCCGCGCTCGCGGATCGAGCCGGCCAGCTTCTCGACCCGGGCGTACGTGGCCGCGGCCAGCGGCGAGCGGCGCGCGAGCTGCACCGCGGCGGC
>JASLGJ010000084.1 GCA_030150085.1 Candidatus Elarobacter sp.
CGGCGCGCTCGAGAACGTCCACAACCTGATCCACAACTTCACCGGCGGGGTCAACCCGTACGCGAGCGTGTCGCCCGCCGAGCCCGCCAACGGCGACATGGTCAACGCGGGCGTGACGGCGTTCGACCCGATCTTCTGGGCGCACCACGCCAACGTCGACCGGATCTGGGCGGTCTGGCAAGGGCTCAACCCCAGTGCCGGGCCCGACGACCCCGCGGCGGTGCTGCCGCCCTGGAGCATGCAGGTCGCCGACACGCGCGACATCACCCGGCTGGGCTACGAGTACGCGCTCGACACGCGGACGTTCCCGACCGACAGCGACACCCCGCTGGAACGCTTCGCCTCGGTCCCCGTCGCGATCCACCCCGACGTGCTGGCGGGCCACCGGCGGGCCGAGATCCGGCTGCACGCGGTGCAGCACGTGACGCGAGCCGGCTTCCACGTGCGGGCGTTCCTGAACGCGCCCGACGCCGGGCCCGACACGCCGGTGCGCGGCAACGACCGCTACGTGGGCCAGTTCAACATGTTCACCGGGCTGTGCATCGGCGGGCCCGGGCACTGCGCCGTGCCGAAGCTGCCGACGAGCCGCTTCGACCGCCGCCCGCCGCCCCACAAGCTGCCGTCGAGCTTTCGCTTCGACGCGACCGCGGCGGTGCGCCGGCTCGCCGCGGCCGGCGCGACCGACTTCTCGGTCCACCTGGTCGTGCTCAACACCGACGGCACGCCGGCCGACGACGCGCTGCTGATCGACGGCGTCTCCCTCCCCGTCAGCGCCTGACCCGCCGGCCGCACGAGGTTTCCATGCCAGCCACGCTTCGCATCCACCCGTCGATCGGCATCGCCCGGCTCGGCAACAGCCCCTCGTCGTTCTACATCGCGCCGGAGGCGGCCGGCGCGCTGCCGATCGAGTGCGACGAGAACGGCGTCCCGCTCGTCCCGCCCACCCCCGTCTCGGCCTTCAAGGACGAGGCCGGGCGCATTCGGCGCCAGGCGGCGCGCTTTCGGGTCTACGTCTACGACGAGGACAGCCCCGAGGGGCGCGAGCTCGCGCTGGGCGACGTGATCACGATCGTGAACGCGCACTCCGGGCAGACCCGCACGGTGCGGGTGGACGACGTGAAGTGGACCGTGTACCTGGCGAACAAGAAGTCCAACTGGTACGAGTTCCAGCAGACCCAAGGCGAGCACGGCTACGCCGCGGACCACCCGCTGCGCAACGCGAGCATCACCAACCCCGAGGAGCGCCAGAAGCTGATCGTCGACCCCGGCCCGCGCAGCGTGCGGTACGGCGATCCGAAAGCGCGCCGCGCGTCGTTCGCGGCGAGCGGCGACCCGCTGCAGACCTTCCCGCCCCCGCTCGAGCCCAACTCCGTGGAGACGCTGGGCGACCTGCTGTGCACGCAGCAAGACGGGCACAGCCGGCTGCTCGTGCTGGGCGGCCTGGGCAACTCCGGTTCGATGAAGCACGGCTTCGGCAACCCGAAGATCGAGCACTACGCCAACAACGACGGCTGGTTCGACGACATCTCCGACGGCCAGGTGACGGCCAGCCTGATCTGCACGCTGCTGACCATCAGCGGCGTGCCGGTCCTGCCGGGCACCGCGCAATCACCGATCCCGGTCGACGACCCGGCCTGGGTGATCGTCGGCTACCCGCGCTACGCGCCCGCGATCGTCGACATCGTCACGATGGACGACCTGCTCTACGACGTCTCGGTGCGCAACTTCGCCTACGCGCCCGCCATCTACGGCATCCCGCCCTTCGACGGCACCGCGCACGCGCCGCGCTACGCCGACGACCCGGCGGCCTGGCGCGCGCAGGCGGTCTGGAACCGCAAGTACCGGCCGTATTTCTGGGCCGACATCTGGCCGATCTTGCAGCGCCCGTTCCGCTACCAGTTCCTGATGGACAAGGACCCGACCACCGGCGGCGACCCGCACGAGACCGGTCCCGGCGGCGCGTTCGACCCGGCCCAGCTCTGCATCGCGCCGTACGAGGGCGAGGACCCGGTCGCGCGCGCGAACCGCGCCGCGCGGCGCATGACGCTCTACGAGGCGCTGCGCAAGCAAGGCCGCGAGAACGACCTCTACGCGCCGCCGGCCGAGCACCTGGCGAACCGGCCGCTGCTGTACGCGATGCCGCTGCTGTGCGGCGACAACCCGATCGACAACGTCGCGCCCTCGAAGTTCCTGCGGCTGACCGACACGATGCTGTTCCTGCTGCGCCAGTGGGCCGAGGGCCACTTCGTCGACGAGCGCGGCGAAGGGATCGAGCCCACCCTGCGCGGCGGCGAGGGCGCGGCGCTCGACCGCGGCGTGCTCGGGAGCGTGCTGGGCGGCTCGTTCTGCCCCGGCGGCGAGGCCGCCTGGATCATGCGCAACCCGGCGATCTACAGCGCGCCCTACCGCATCCGGCACGCGCCCGCCGCGCCCGGCGCGCTCTCGCAGCCCGCGGTGGCGCAGGGCGGCGACGGTCCGCCGGCGAGCCTCGCGGACGGCCTCGAGCCGGGCGACGTCACCAAGTACAGCGCCGTGCCCTGGCAGTCCGACTTCAACGAGTGCACGACCCAGGACGTCGACATCACCTACCGCGACTGGAACGTGCTGGCGCTCGCGAGCACCGGCGATCCCGCGCCGACCACGCAGCACCTGACGTACTGGTGGCCGGCGCACCGCCCGAACTACGTGAACGGCGTGGCGTGGTCGCCGACGCCCGGCACGAACGCGGGCGACTTGGCGATGGTCACGCAGTGGGCGGCGCGCGGCTTCGTCGTCGCCGATCCCAGCGACCCGACCGGCAACACCTTCACCATCATCGAGAGCGACTGAGCGAGGACGCATGCAGCGACCGAACATCGGCGACCTGACCGGCCACTGGACCTACCGCAGCCTGCTCAACGACCCCGACCTCTCGACCGCCTTCAACGACCTGCAGTTCGGTCTGGGCACGATCCAGATCGTAGCGGCGCCGATGGGCGTGCTCGCGGGCCGCATCTACGGCCCGGGCTGGGAGCTGCGTTTGAACGGCGCGATCGGCTACGGCAACCCCTGGAACGTGCGCTTCCAGGGCAAGGGCGTCGTCGGCGGCGAGGAGTGGATCTACGACTACCGCGGCTACGTCGTGCCGCCCTGGCCCAACGGCGTCGACCAGCGGCCGGCGATGGTCGGCTCGATCGTGCGCACGATCCCGCACTCGACCGGAGCGGGCAGAGCGACCGCGCCGGCCGGCGTGGTGTGCTCCTGGTACGCCGTGCGCCAGGACGACCCGGCGCCGTAACGTGCGCGCCGGCGCGGATGCCTACGACGTCGCGGTCGCGGGCGGCGGGCCGGCCGGCGCCGCCGCC
>JASLGJ010000368.1 GCA_030150085.1 Candidatus Elarobacter sp.
GCCGGAAGGCGGCTTCTACGTCGAGCCGACCCTGTTCGGGCCGGTCGCCGAGCGCCACGAGCTGGCCTGCGAGGAAGTGTTCGGCCCGGTCCTCTCCGCGCTGCCCTTCGCCGACGAGAGCGAGGCGATTCGGCTCGCGAACGCGACCGAGTACGGCCTGGTCGCGGGCGTGTGGACCGAGAACGGCGGGCGCCAGCAGCGCGTGGCGCGCGCCCTGCGGGTCGGGCAGGTGTTCGTCAACTGCTACGGCGCGGGCGGCGGGATCGAACTGCCCTTCGGCGGCTTCAAGCGCAGCGGGCACGGGCGCGGCAAGGGCTTCGCCGCCCTGCACGAGTTCAGCACCCTGCAGACCATCACCCACAAGTTCGCCTGATGGCGGGAACGCTGCGCGGCAAGGTCGCCGCCGTGACCGGCGGCGGCTCGGGTTTCGGGGCCGAGATCTGCCGCAAGTTCGCCGAGGAGGGCGCGGCCGTCACCGTGCTCGACGTCGACGATGCCGCGGGCGCCGGCGTCGCCGCGGAGATCGCCGCCGCGCACCTCGGCCGGGCGCGCTTCGTGCGCTGCGACGTCAGCGTGCGCGCCGAGGTGGCCGCCGCGGTGCGCGCGATCGTCGCGGCCGAGGGCCGGATCGACGCCTACGTCAACAACGCCGGCGTCACCCACCGCAACGGGTCCATGCTCGAGGTGAGCGAGGAGTGGTTCGAGCGCATCTTCGCGGTCAACGTCAAGGCCCTGTACCTCTCGGCGCTGGAGCTGGTGCCGGTGTTCCGCGCCCAGGGCGGCGGGGTGGTGGTCAACGTCGCCTCGACCGCCGGCATCCGCCCGCGCCCCGGGCTGACCGTCTACAACGCCTCCAAAGGCGCCGCGATCACGCTCACCAAGTCGATGGCGGTCGAGTTCGCGCCCGACAACATCCGCGTCAACGCGGTCTGCCCGGTGGCCGGCGAGACCCCGCTGCTGTCCGAGTTCATGGGCGGCGACACGCCCGAGCTGCGCGCCAAGTTCGCCGCCAGCGTGCCGCTGGGGCGCCTCTCGCGCCCGCGCGACGTCGCCAACGCGGTGGCCTTCCTCAGCTCCGACGAGGCCGCGTTCGTCACCGGCGTCGCGCTGGAGGTCGACGGCGGGCGCTGCGTCTAGGGCCCGGCGGAGCCGGCCTCCCGGCGGGCGAGTGATCCCCGTCCGGCTCGCGCCCCCGGCATGGATTCCCCGTCCGGCGGTCCAATGCTCGGCCTCATGGTCACCGGCGCGCTCGGGCCCGCGCCGTATGCTGCGATAGGGGTGTCATGTCGTCCGTTTCCCGCGAGTCCGCCGTCATCTACACGGGCGGCGAGTTCAACCCGACCCGGTCGGTCGCGACGCCGATCTTCCAGACCTCGGCCTTCCAGGCCGATTCGGCCGAGCACTTCCACGCCATCTCGACCGCCCCGCTGGGGACCGAGTTCTACACCCGCTACGGCAACCCCAACCAGCAGCAGCCGGCCGCGATCATCGCCGAGCTCGAAGGCGCCGAGAACGCGCTCGTGTTCGCCTCGGGCGTGGCGGCCGCGGCGACGACCGCGCTGGCCCTGCTCAAGGCCGGCGACCACGTCGTCGCGCAGACCGTCATCTACACCGGCACCACCGGCCTGCTGCAGGAGATCATGGCGAAGTTCGGCGTCAGCACGACCTTCGTCGACCAGCGCGACCCGGCCGCCTTCGAGGCCGCGATCACCGACCGCACCCGCCTGATCTGGGTCGAGACGCCGAGCAACCCGCTCATGCAGCTCACCGACCTGGCCGCGGTCGCCAAGCTCGCGCGCGCGCGCGGCATCCTGACGATCTGCGACAACACCGTCGCGACGCCGCTCAACCAGCGCCCGCTCGAGCTCGGCATCGACCTGTCCCTGCACAGCGCGACCAAGGCGATGGGCGGCCACGCCGACATCATCGCGGGCGCCGTGGCCGGCTCGCAGGAGCTGATGGAAAAGATCTGGCACGCGATCCTGACCATCGGCGCGACGCTCGGCCCGATCGACGCCTGGCTGCTGCTGCGCGGCTTGCGCACCTTGCCGCTGCGCAACGAGCGCCTGAACAAGAACGCGCTCGCGGTGGCCTCGTATTTGGAGTCGCACCCGCGCGTCACGGCGGCGTACTATCCCGGCCTGCCCAGCCACCCGCAGCACGAGCTCGCGCTGCGCCAGATGAGCGGCTTCGGCTGCCTGCTCTCGTTCGAGCTCGACGGCGACCAAGCCATGGCGGAGCGCTTCGTGACCAGCCTGCGCCACGTCAAGCAGGCCGCGAGCTTCGGCAACTTCGAGTCGCTGGTGTTCCACCCGGCCGCGGTCTGGTCGGGCCACTCGACCCCCGAGGAGCTGCTCGCGGCGGGCATCCGGCCCTCGCTGCTGCGCCTGGCGGTCGGCCTGGAGCACGCCGACGACCTGATCGCCGACGTCGAGCAGGCGCTGGAGAAGTGCGCGGCGGGCTCGCGCGTCCCGACCGGCGCGGCCGGCTAGGCGTCGCTGGTCCAACGGGCTCGCGGTCTCCGCGGCGGCCTCGCGTCTTCGGGACGCCGTTCACCGCGGCCCTTGCCCGTTCTGGTAATCGCTAATCGGGTACAGACTTACCATATATGTCAACGTGGGGCGTAGCCCCATTCGCGAAGCGTCGGCTGTGGCAAAGAACATCGGCGAGGTGATCCGCAACGCTCGCGTACAGTTGAAGCTGACTCAAGAGGAGGCGGCCCGCCGTGCGAATATGAGTCCGCCGGCCTTCAACCGGCTCGAGTTAGGCTGCGGCGACCCACGCTGGTCGACCGTCGTGCGCGTCGCCCGGGGTCTGGGAATGACGCTCGACGAACTCGCGGGCGGCTACGTCGACCGGGCGGCAATGCTGCAGCCGGCCGTTTCGATGTCCGACGTGCGCGGGGAGTTGCGGGTCATCAAGCGCGATCTGGACGCCGCCACGACGCGCTTGGGAGATCTCGAGGCGCGCCTCGGCCGGCCGGCGACGCGCAAGCGGTCGCACCCGACGGCGTCGTGAGTGCGGCCGTAGCGGTCACGCCAGCATCCTGAGCAGCGACCGCGCGTACGGCGGCGCGCATCCCAGGTCCGCTTCGTCGCCGGAGAGCGGAGCGAACGCTGGTGACGCGCCCGCGGCACGTCACCGCCGACGTCCGCGCGAGACGTCATGCGGCACGATGTATGCGCTCTGGCGCGATCGCGTCGGCGTTCACGAGATCGGGGCCGAACTACTCCGAATTGAGCGTAAGGCGTAGCGTTCTTCGGCTGCGAAGATGATTGCTCGATGGGCCGGGGGCGACGCCGGCGGAACGCGTGCCGGGCGGGCGCGGCGGTGCGTGCGGTCAAGCACGGCGATAAAGGGACGTAAAGCGAGCGCCGCGGTTGGCGCGGCGTGAATCCACGGATCGAATTGTCAGAATTCGTTGACAAAGCGGTCTCACAGTGGTTAGGATCACACCAGGACTACACCATAGGTCCTAGTTTTCAAGATTTCGAGCAAGCACCCACGATTCGCCGCAACGGCGGCTTAGTCGGTGGGCGAACCATCATGACACGGGTGAGGAAGATGGTGACCATGCGAGCATTTCGCGGCGGGCACACCACCGGTGTGACGCCCCGCTCTCGGCACAAGCGCCGCCGAACCCCGGGCTCCGGGACGACGCGCGTTCGCACGGCGCGAGCCTGAGAGCCTAGCAGACCCGCGGCCGGCGCCGCTCCGCGCGCGCCGCCGCCCGACCATCCGTTTTCATTTTCGGTGACCGTCGGCGAGCACGTACACGACGGGCTCCGGTTTCCCATTCGCTCCGATCGTTCGATCGAGGAGGCTCTTCAATGCGCGCACTCCGGATTCAAGATGTGGTTCGCCCGGTGATCAAGCGCGTCGCCGACGAGACGGTACGCGACGCCATTCTCACGTCGTTCGAGCAGGCCACGGACTCGCTTTCGCGGGTCGAGGAATGCTTCGAGACGCTGACCTCGCGCGAGTGGCCGCAGCTCGCGCTGTTCCGCTTCTTCAACGCCTGGCGCAACCCGTCGGTCGGCTCCGCCAGCGTCGCCGGCCTGACCGTGCGCATCCTCGCCGAAGCCGAGGAAGCGCAGGGCGAGGCGCGCGAGGCGCTGTTCCTGAGCGCGGCGTACGTCGCGCGCATCACCGGCGAGGACCTCGGCCTGTTCAGCGACACGCACGGCGCGCTCTACGCGCGCATGGCCGACGCGCTCTGCGAGAGCGACGCCTGGCAGCGCGCGCAGTACACGATCCCGACCGCCTCCGACTACCAGACCTGGGTGCGCACGCAGCGCCGGCTCGGGCCCGACATCGTCGAGGCGCTGATGCTCTCGATCGTCGCCGAGATCTACAACTACGGCGAGTTCACGGTCATCGCGCCGAAATTCCAGAAGTGGCTGCAGGCGATGGGGCACGACAAGCAGCGCCGCAACCACGAGCTGGAGTTCGTCATCGCGCACGTCGGCAACACCGAGAGCGGGCACTTCCTCTACGCGGTGCGCGCGCTCGAGCAGTACTGCCGCGGAACCGGCGCGACGTTCGACCGCGAGCGCTTCGCGCGGTGCTGCGCGAGCTATCTGGCCGGCGTGGGCGAGTCGTTCGCGACGATCACCTCCGCGCTGCTGGCCACCGCCGAGAGCGCGCCGGAGCGCGAAATGGCGGTCGCCTGAACCTCGTCACGGACCAGGCGGTGGACGGGGGCGCGGCGCTGAAGCGGAAGCCCATGCCGCGCTCGCGCTACCTCGTTCTCGCCGCGTGCGGCGGCAGCGCCTTCCTCGACATGTACGCCACGCAGCCGCTGCTGCCGGCGCTGCGGGTCGAGTTCGGCGCGGGCGAAGCGGCGGTCGGCGCCACCATCTCGGCGCTGACCTTCGCCTGCGCGCTGGCCGCGCCGGTGGTCGGCCCGCTGGCCGACGCGCTGGGCCGCAAGCGCGTCATCGTGGGCGCGCTCTACGCGCTCGCGCTGGCGACGCTCGCCGCCGCCGCGGCGCACTCGCTGCACGCGCTGGTGGCCTGGCGCTTCGTGCAGGGGCTGTTCATGCCGGCCGTCTTCGCGGTCACGCTGGCCTACATCGCGGAGGAGTTTCCGCCCGCGGTCAGCGGGCGCGCGGTCGGGACCTACATCGCGGGCAACGTGCTGGGCGGGTTCCTGGGCCGCTACGTCGCGGCGCTGGTCGCCGCGGCGGCGAGCTGGCAGGCCGCCTTCCTCGTGCTCGGCGCGCTGACCCTGGGCGGCGCGACCCTGGTGCTCGTCGCGCTCCCGCGCGCGACCCGCTTCACCCGCCAGCGCTCGGCCCCGCAGGCCCTGCGCGCCATGGCGCGCTTCGCCCGCGATCCCGTGCTGCTGGCGACCTACGCGGTCGGCGGCGCGGTGCTGTTCTCGCTGGTCGCGGCCTTCACGTTCGCCACCTACTACCTGGCCGGGCCGCCCTTCGGCCTGGGCACGGTCGCGCTGGGCAACGTCTTCTTCGTCTACCTGCTGGGGGTGGTCGCGACCCCGCTCTCGGGGCGCCTGATCGACGCCTTCGGGCACCGCGCGGCGGTCGTCGCGGCGATCGCGGCCAGCGCGGGCGGGATGCTGATCGCCCTGATCCCGGCGGTCGCGGCGGTGGTGGCCGGGCTGGGGCTGACGGCGGTCGGCGTGTTCGCAGCCCAAGCCGCCTCGCAGGGCTACGTCGGCATCGTGGCGCGCGAGCGGCGCTCGACCGCGGCCGCGCTCTACATCACGGTGTACTACGCGGGCGGCGGGCTGGGCGCGGTGCTGCCGGCGGCGGTCTGGAGCCGGGGCGGCTGGCCGGCCACGGTCGCGCTGATCGTGGCCGTGC